>JBQCJC010000623.1:0-5106 GCA_051953135.1 Thermoanaerobaculia bacterium
CGTTTCTTCCACCGGCCGCATCGCTTACATCGCGCATCACGACGGCCGCTGGACACTCTTCATCGACGACCAGCCCATTGCACTTCCCGGTGATGCCGCGACGCCCGCGTGGTCGAACGACGACGTGATCGTCACCGTCTTCGAGCGCGGATTCGCCGAGCTCTATCGCGTCAGCGGCACCAGCGCCACGCCAATCACGCGCACCAGCGGCGGCGCGTTCGAACCCGCGCCCGCAAAGGATGGCCGCGTGTTCTTCATGTCGCTCGAGCCCGAGGGCTACGTCGTGCGCGTACTCGACAAACTCGAAGACGCACCGCCATCGCCGCAACTCGACGCATCGCTCGTTCCCGCGATCCCTCCTGTCGCGCCGCGGTCAACACTCGCGAGCACAGCGAGCGTGACGCCATCCGCGCCGAAGAACTACGGCATCGGCAGACAGGAGCTCGCGTGGTTCACCGCGCTGAACGTCGCGCCCGAGCAGCAGGCGATCGAAGTTGGCGTGCGCGCGGGCGATGTCGTCGGCCGACTCGATACATTGCTCATCGCATCGTTCGCGCGCAACGACGCGGTCGATGGCGTCGCACTCGCGACCTCGTGGCGCGGCTGGCCGGTCGAACTCCACGCGCACGCGTTTCACACTGATGATGACGACGGCGGTGAATTGCGCGCCGTGTACTCGCGACGCATGCCGCGATCGCGCATTACGTTCGAAGCTGGTGCGAGCGACGACCTCGCATTCGCGAGCACGCGCTTCAGCACGTTCCAGCGTTTCGGCGACATGCGCGTCGACGAAGGCATCGCACTCGATGTCGACGACGATCACTGGCGCGCCGCGATTGCATCGAGCGCAAAACTCGGCGCGTTCCAGATCGGCGCGCGTTACCAGCACGACGACGGCACGACGATCACCCTCGGCGGACTCGCATCGTCCGTGCTGCCGCAATCGGCGTACGCGCATCGCGTCCTCGATCCCGCATTGCCGGTAGCAATCATGAGCGGCGATGAATACGATGGCTGGCGGATCGAATCGCGCGTGCCACGCCTGCCACTGACGTTGTTTTATCAGCGACATGAGCTCGGGGAGCAACGGCTCTCGCTCGCCGGTGCGGAACTCGAAGTGCACTCCGCGCCGAACGCGATCCTCAAACTCCCGGGCCTCGATCTCACCCTCGGTGCGGCGCGCATCTTCGACGCACCGCTCCAAGGCGACACCAAATTCTGGATCGGAATGCATTGGCGGCCATGATTCACATTCACAACGGAGACGTCGCGCTCGCACTCGCGAAGCGCAGCAACATCCCCGGCGACCATGTCGCCTTCCGCGAGTCTCTCGTCACCGGACCGGTCGGCGAGACCGAAGACTGGATCGAGATGCGCGCGCAGGCACTCGCCGAATCGCACGCGATCGATTTGTTGCGTGTGCGCACCGATCTCGTCGAGCAGGAACAACTGCTCGACGCTGCATCGTCGCAGGACGAAGTCGTGTTGTGGTTCGAGCACGACCTCTTCTGCCTCGTGCATCTTTTGTATTTGCTGCAGCGATTCAAGCGCGCGCGCCTCTCGCTCGTGTGGACACAGAAGCCGATTGGCGACAACGACGAGCGCACGCTGCATCTGCTCTTCGATTCGCGCTCCGCTGTCACGCCATCGATGACTGCCGTCGCGCGCGAGGTGTGGAAGGCCTACACGTCCGCGGATCCGACGACGCTCAATCCGTTTCTCGAGCGCGAGCGCCCTGATTTTCCGTTCCTTCGTGAAGGCCTCACGCTCCACGCCTCGCGCTTTCCCTCGATGTACAACGGCCTCGGCGCGATCGAACAGCAGGCGCTGCATACGATCGCCACCGGCACGACCGACTTCCCGACATTGTTCGATCGACTTAACGCCGGCATGCCGCGATTCGGATTCGGCGACTCCGAAGTCTTTCGCCTGCTGCGCTGGATGGCCTGGCGCGCGGTGCCGCTCATCACCGTCACAGGCGAGTTGCCGAAGGCGATCTTCTCGATCACGCCCGCGGGCGAGAACGTGCTCGCCGCGGAAGTCGACGACACGACCATCAACGATCCCGATCTCTGGTTCGGCGGCACACATCTCACGAGAGGAAACCTGTGGCGATGGGACGGATCCCGCCTGAGCCGCTCTGCCGAGTCGTAAGGTTCGAGGCCGCGGATGGTCTCGACCTCGCGGGCTTGTTGTACGAGCCGCGACGCAAATCGAATCGCGCCGTGATTTTTCTGCACGGCACCGGCGGCGCATCGATTTTCGAATCGAAGCGCACGAACCTGCTCGCCGATGTCTTCACGCGCAACGGCATCGCGTACTTTGCGTTCAACAATCGCGGCGCGGGTGTGATGAAACGCTACGGCAGCGAGTGGGGTGGCAGCGCGTATGAGCGCATTCGCGATTGCGTCCCGGACATTGACGGCGCGGTGCGCATGTTGCGCAAACGCGGGTATCGCGATCTCACGCTCGTCGGACATTCGACGGGTGCGAACAAAGTCGCGGTCTACGATCACTACAAGCCGCGCAACTTCATCAAACGCTACGTGCTGCTCGCGGGCGGTGATGACACGGGACTCGCGTTCGCGCATCTGCGCACGCGACGCCGCTTCGATGCGACGCTCGCGAAAGCGCGCGCGATGATCAAAGCGAAACGCGGCGACGAGTTACTGCCGCGCGGCGTCTCGCCGATCGAGCCGATCAGCTGGCGCGCGTATCTCGACATGTGCAGTCCCGACGGCGACTACAACGTCTTCCCGTTTCTCGAAGTGCTGCGCAATGTGCGGTTATCGAAGAAGCCGCGCTTTCGTTTCGTGCGCGGCATTCGCAAACCAACGCTCGCGCTCTACGGCGAGAACGACGAGTTCTGCTACGACGACGTGCCGCGCTGCGTCGCGATCCTCGCGGATGCGATCGGTGCAAAGACGAACTTCGAGCTCGCGATCATGAAGGATGCGGGACATGGGTTTGGTGGGTTTGAAGAAGAACTGGGGACGTTGATCATCGAGTGGATGTGATCACCGCGGCCAACACTTCGAACGACTTCAACTCATGTCCTAAAAAATTGCGTCGCACCGTGCCGGCGAGCGAGCGAATCTCCATCAGCACTTCACTCGGCGCGTGAAACTCCGACACCGGAACGCGCTGCAAGGTATCGAGCGCATCCGCGACGACGTTCGAGATCACATACGCATCGCGCGTCGCGCAATGCGTGCAGACGAAGCCCTGTAATTTGTCGTCGAAGCGCAACGGCCTTCCAATCGATTCGCCGCACTGCATGCAATTGCGCGTCGACGGAAAGATGCCCGCGACTTTCAACGTCCAGATCTCCGCGTACGCGACCACGGCAAGCGGCGATTTGCGATCGAGCAGCGCTTCACTCGCGCGATCGAGCAATCGATACAACAACTCCGCGGGATCGTTCGCGGGCGCGAACGTATCGACGAGCTCCGCGATGTACGTCGCGGCCACGCTGCTCGCGAGCTGTTGTTGCGCGGGAAACAGTGAGCGCACGAGATCGACGGACTCGATGCGCACGACTTCATCCTGCTCGCGCTCCGCGTATCCGATGCGCACTTTCGCGAGCGGCTCCAGCGCCGCGCCGAAACGGCTGCGAATCGCGCGCGCGCCGTACGCCCAGCCCTTGCGTTTGCCGTGATCGGGCGTGAGAAAGATGACCATCTTGTCGCGCTCGCGCGACGGAATGGTGTGCAGGATGATGGCTTCGGTGCGCTCGATCTTCATGCGCGGAGCGAGCAGGTTACACTGGCGCGCCAGTCGAGATGCTCATTCATCCTGCCGAAGCGCGCCGCCAGTTCCGTGAGTACGCGGAAGGGGAGATCACGAACGACAACCTTGCGCGCGGCGCGCTGCTGATCGCGCTCGAAGACAACCCGCGCATCGACGTCGACGGCTATCTCGATGAGCTCGACGCACTCGCGCTGCGCGTTGAGCAACGCTGCGTGAAAGGGGAGCCGCCGATCTTCCGTCTCGGCCATCTGCACGCCGAGATGTTCGACGTCGATCACTACACCGGCAACACGCAAAACTATTACGACCCGCGCAACGCGTATCTCAATGACGTCATCGATCGCAAACTCGGCTTACCGATCACGCTCTCGATCGTCTTTCTGCACGTCGCCGCGAAGCTCGGCTTCAACGCGAACGGCGTCGGACTGCCGGGTCACTACGTCGTGAAGGTGCAGTTCGAGTTGAACGAGGTGTACGTCGATCCGTTTCACGACGGCACCACGCTCACCGTCCCCGAGATCGCCGAAATGGTGAAGCACCTCGGCGGCGGCCAATTGCAAAGCGAACATCTCCGTTCGTGGAGCGGCCGCGAAACGCTCGTGCGCGTGCTCGGCAATCTGCAGAACATGTGGACGCGCCTGAACGATCTGCGCAAAGCCTCGGCCGCGAAAGAACGTTTGGAGATCCTGCGCCGATGAAGCTGGTCGTCACGATTCTCGAAGAGACGATGGAGCGCGCGATCGATGCGATTCGCGCACTCACGCTCGACCACGATGTGATCGAAGTGCGCGCGGAAACCTTTCCATCGATCGATCTCGATGCGGTGCGTGCATCGACGACGAAGCCGATCATCCTGACGTATCGCAACATGCGCATCCCGAATGCACGCGAAGCGCTGCAAGCCGGTATCGACTTCGTCGACATCGAATGGCGCGACGATGTCGTGATCGACGTGCCCGAACGCACGGTCCTCTCGCATCACGACTACGAATCGATGCGCGACGTCGAATCGATCTGGTCGCAAATGCTCGCGCGCAACTGCGCACACACCAAACTCGCCGCGACACCTCGCACGTTTCATGAGAACGAACGCCTGCTTGCCCTCGTCACCCCGAGCGTGAGCGAGGGGCTTGGAGGGCGGGTGGCACCAGGCACAACCGTCGCGCCCCCTCCCCCCCAGGTCCCTCGCTACGCTCGGGATGACAATCGGTCGCGAACTGTGATCGGGATGGGGGAGCGCGGTCTCTACTCGCGCGTTCTCGCACCATTCCTCGGTTCCGAGCTCGCGTTCGTCGCCGGTACCACGATTGCCGCGCCGGGCCAGCTCACGTTGTCGCGCGCGCTCGATATCTATTC
>JBQCJC010000624.1:0-3821 GCA_051953135.1 Thermoanaerobaculia bacterium
CCCGGCGTGGGACCGGGAGTAGTTGCCGTGTCATGGCAGCAGAATTTTCAAGCAGCAGCACGCTCCGGCGCGGTTGCAATCGCCGGGAAAACGTTTTCGGTCACGCAATCCGGAACGAGCGCTGGTAATCCGGCACCACACGGTTTTCTCGAGGTCACGAGCGCGTCCGCGCAGGTTCATGATCTCGCCGTTGGGCCTGATGGTGCGGTCTATGTCCTATACGGGACGTCGAACCCGAAGACGCTCCACGTCGTGAAGAGTACGGATGGTGCAGTGACGTGGCAATCTCCTGTGTCCATACCGAATAGTTCGTACACGAATTCCGATTTTCAACTCGCGGTCGACGCTGCTGGCGTGCTCCATGTCGTGTGGTATGTGAGCAGTGACGATCAGGTCTACTACGCGCGCAGCACGAATGGCGGCGCGAGTTTCTCCACACCGGTCGGCGTACGCACCGGTAATTTCTATAACGGGTACCGAACTGACAACGGTATCGAGCCAGCGGTGGCCGCTGACGGTCATGGCAATGTCTATGTCGCCTACGGCGCGTACACGACGAACAGCTCGGGCACATTCCTCGGGTACAACGTATGGGTTTCACGAAGCACCGATAGTGGGAGTTCGTTCACGCCGGAGTTCCCAATTACTGAGATTTCTAGTGCGCAGAAGAAGCCACGGCGGGTGCGCGCCACGGCGTCGTATCTCTATGTGCTCTTTATGGATGAAACGAACGATGACCTGTACTGTCACCGCCGCAGCGTCGGCGCAACAACCGGAACAACTGGCCGAGTGAATGCCACGCCCGGAGCAGTACAGTACGGTGGTGACTTTGCCGTCGGCCCCAACGACGCGATCCTCTACGCAACCTTCTCCGATACGACGAGCGACGCCGAGGGAAACATCCCCTTTACCAAGAGTACCGACGGCGGGCGCTCCTGGTCCGCCGGCGTCAGAGTGAATGACAGTACCAACCGGCAGCAGTATCACCCCGGCATCGGGATCGACAGTGCTGGTCGCATCCATATGGCGTGGACGGATGGCCGCTCGAATGGTCGCGCGCAAGCGTACTATGCAGTTTCCTACGACAATGGCGTGAGCTTTTCGCCCAACGTCAACGTGTCGGCTCCAATGACCGACGTGCGGTTTACGCAGACCCACCTTGCCGTCGACAACACGAGCGCGGCCGTCTACGTCTCGGCCACGCGCGACATTAGTCAGGTGATGGTGGCGCGTCGGTCGGTTGTGCCGGTCTCCTTCCGCGTCCTTGGGGCCGGGACCGGCTCAGGAAGCGTGACGGCGCCGGGCATTGATTGCACGATTACCAAGGGCGTCACGAGCGGTACGTGCAGTGGCGCGTATCCCCACGACGTGGTGCTCACCGTGCGTGCGACGGCGGCGAGCGGCTCGAGTTTTACCCAGTGGAGCGGTGGGTGCGGGGGTACCGGCGCGTGCACACTGACCCTCATCGGTGATCACACCGTGACGGCCTCCTTCAGTACGACCACGACCTATACGTTGACGGTGACAGGGAGCGGGACGGGCCAGGGGAGCATCACCGGCAACGGCATCGCGTGCATCATCAATGGCGGCGCAACGAGTGGGACCTGCACGCAGACGTATGCGCCCGGCACGAGCGTGACGCTCAATGCCACACCGCTTGCCGGAGCAACCTTCACTGGCTGGGCGGATGCGTGCACCGGCACCGGGACGTGTCCCATCACAATGACGGGCAACAAGTACGCGACAGCATCCTTTGCGCGATCCACGACGGGACGATCACTGTACCTCATCAGCGGTTGCCGCTTGCTCGACTCGCGCAATGCTAGTGGCCCATGGGGGGGCCAGCGCTTGCGGGCAACACCATGCGCACCGTCGCGGTAACGAACCGTTGCGGCATCCCCAGCGACGCGACCGCAGTCGCGGCGAACACCACCATCGTCAATCCGACGGAACAGGGTGGTTGGTGTTCTACCCAGGCCCCGCAGATGCGTTGCGGCCACTGGCGAGCACGTTGAACTATCGTTCGAACAAGACCCGGGCGAACAGCTCGTTGCTCACGCTCGGTCCTGATGGCACGGTGAACGTGTACAACGGTGGCGCGAGTGCGGTGCACTTCATCATTGATGTGAGCGCGTACTTCCGGTAGTGCGTTAGGCAACATCGGATTCCTCGCGAAACTTGCCGCGATCTGTTTCGCGCAGTGACCACAGCCCGTCGGTCTTGTAACGCGCGGCCGTTCCGTCCTATGGCGTTGTTGGCGCCGGAGTGGGATTGTTTCCTCCTCGCGTCGGTGGTGCGTCGCGCAACGCCGAAATTCCCGCGCAAAAAAACGGTGGCCCTAGTGTGGTGTTGATGTGTGGCAATCACGCGGTATGGTAGTACGTCATCACGCTTGTGCGTGATGATGGATGGATGGCATAGACGCGGTGTGTTGCCTAACCGTACACTCCGATGCAAGTGGAGTTTGTGCTCGGCAATTCAGTGATCGTGACAGCTCCACATGTCGGGAGTGAGTTGATATGTCGTTGCCGCGTTGTTGTTCGTTCATGCTTTGTGCGTTGGTCGTTGTTCTCTGTGGTCCTGCGGTCTTGGGGGCGTCGCACCCGAGTGATACGGTCTTGAGCGTGGTGCCGGCGGTGACGGGGGTGGTGCTGCCGCAGCAGGCGCTTGGGGCAGACGGCGCGAGCGTGATTGCGACGTATCCGTCGATGCACGCGGTGCGTGTCCCGCTCGTTGCGCGCGATCGTGTCGCGGATCGCTTGCGCAGTGCGGGGTTTGACGTGCAGGAACTGGCGCACGTGATTCACGCGCCCGGGCGGCTCATTGACCCGAGGCGGGAGCCGCCGATGGACGCGTCCTTTGATGCGGGCTTGTACCTGTTGCAGTACGCTGCGCCCGCCACGCCGGAGTGGCAGGCGTACCTGCGGCTCGTGGACGCGAGGGTCGTCCAATCCCTTGCGGAGCGCGCCGTCGTCGTGACCGCGCGACGGAGCACGGCGGCGGCGCTCGCACGACTCGCCTGGGTAGAGTACGTGGGCCCGTACGTGTTCGCGTTCAAATTCGCGCCCGCCTACGGGACTGCGGAGGGAGCGTACACGCTGGTGATGGCAGATACGAGCCTTTCTGCTGCAGAAATCGCTGCGACGCGCGCGCGGGTCAATGGGTTTGTTACCGAGACATCGCATGACGGCGTGCTTGTCGCACGAGTACAGACGGACTTTCTCACCGCGATCTCCCTCGTCGATGAGCCGTTCGTCCTTGGCGTGGAGCCCTACATCGCGCCGCAACTCTCGGATGAGCGCCAAGATCTCGGTATCACCGGCGTCTCCTCCCCTGTGGGCGGGAATTACTTGAACTGGCTTGCGGCGCGCGGCATCACGCCCAATGCGCTCACGCAGAGCGGCGCCATTGTGGACGTCGCTGATACCGGTGTCGACCTTGGTTGCTACCCCTACATCGGTCCGCAGCACGATGACCTGCAGGGACGCCTCGTGTATCACAACGGGGAGTATGGTTCTGGCCTCGATCCACAGTACAAAGATAACCGTGGCCACGGCACCATTATCGCGGGCATTGTGGGCGGACTGCCCACCGCCGGTATTGATTCCGCGGGAAGTCCGACGATGGGGTTCGGGCTCACGGACGCGGGGAACTTCTACTACGGCTTGGGTGTCGCGCCCGGCGTTCGCATGGGCAATACCGAAATCGTGAATGGCCCTCCGGTCGGCACGGTGGTCTCGTGGACAACGCGCGCAGTGTCGCAACGTTGCAATACTCCTGCTGCGCCCTGCACGTATGACAGCACGACGTGCGCAGCGACC
>JBQCJC010000625.1:0-2790 GCA_051953135.1 Thermoanaerobaculia bacterium
GGGCTCTCAGCCTGCCGAACATCTGAATCCGGACCGGCGGGCTGAGAGCCCGCCGCTCCACCCAGCTTCCGTTCATCGCATCGACCACGACCTCCTGGGCACGCGCGAGATTCCATCGAACGCGCTCTACGGCATCCACACCTTGCGCGCGATCGAGAACTTCCCCTCCACCGGCACACCCGTGAATCGCGCGCTCATCGCCGCGATCGCCGAGGTGAAGGAAGCCTGCGCGATCACCAATCGCGATCTCGGCTTCCTCTCCAAAGAAAACGCAAACGCGATCATCGACGCCGCATGCGCGATCGCCGATGGTCAACACGCTGACCAGTTTCCGCTCGACGCATTGCAGGGCGGCGCGGGCACGTCGACGAACATGAACGTCAACGAAGTCATCGCCACACTCGCCGACGTCACGTGGCACGACGTGAACCTGCATCAGTCGACGAACGACGTCTACCCCACCGCGTTGCGTATCGCCGCGATTCGCAAGTTTCGCACGCTCGCGAAATCGATCGCATTGCTGCAAGGCGCGCTGCAGGAGAAAGAACACGACTTCGCCTCGATCGAGAAAATCGGCCGCACCGAATTGCAGAACGCGGTGCCGATGACGCTCGGCGCGGAGTTCTCGGCGTGGGCCGAGGCATTCGCGCGCGATCGGTGGCGCACGTTCAAATGTGAAGAACGACTGCGCGTCGTGAACCTCGGCGGCACCGCCATCGGCACGTAGTGGCAGGCGCCGCAAACGTACGTCGACAGCGTGGTCGAAGCGCTGCGCGACGTGACCGGCCTCGGCGTCGCGCGCGCGGACAACCTCGTCGGCGACACCGCGAACGCCGATGCGCTCGTCGAAGTCAGCGGCATTCTCAAAGCACACGCGACGACGCTGCTGAAACTTTCGAGCGATCTGCGATTGCTCAATCTTCTCGAAGAAATCGAGCTGCCGCCGCTGCAAGCCGGATCGTCGATCATGCCGTGGAAGATCAATCCGGTGCTGCTCGAATCGACGTCGCAGATCGCGATGAAAGTCATGGCCAACGACTTTCTCATTGCCGACGCCGCTAGTCGCGCGCATCTGCAAATCCACGAGTTCCTTCCGCTCATCGCCCACGCGTTACTCGAATCGCTCGATCTGCTCATCGCCATCGATGAACGGCTCGCGCCGCACATCGCAAACATTCACATCGGCAAACGGCTCCTGCCATGAACGAAACACCGCGCGGCAATCGTCTGCACATCGCGCTCTTCGGCCGCGTCAACGCCGGCAAGTCGACGCTCATGAATCTGCTCGCGGGTCAGGACATCGCACTGACGTCACCGCAGCCGGGCACGACGACCGATCTCGTCGAGAAAGCAATGGAGTTGTTGCCGCTCGGGCCGGTGTTGCTCATCGACACCGCGGGCCTCGGCGACTCCACGCTCCTCGGCGCAGCGCGAGCAACGCGCACCGCGCGTGCACTATCTCGCACCGACGTCGCGGTGCTCGTGCTCGAAAGCGGCGTGTGGACCGCGCACGAAGAAGAGATCGCGATCGCGTGCGCGGCGAAGAAGATTCCGCTGATCGCCGCGATCAACAAGATCGACATCGTTCCGCCGAGCGATGCGTTCGTCGAAACCGTGAAGCGCAAAGTGCAGGCGGCGATCGAGCTCTCGGCCATCAGCACACCGCGCGATGCTTTGCTCACGGCGCTGAAGGATGCGATCACGAAGGCTCTGCCGCACGAACGCACGCAAGCGCCGCTCGTCGCCGATCTCCTACCCGCCGGTGGCGTTGAGTTACTCGTCGTGCCGATCGATCTTCAAGCACCGAAAGGACTATTGATCCTGCCGCAGTTGCAAACGATTCGCGAAACGCTCGACGTCGATGCGACCGCGATCATCGTCAAGGAACGCTAGCTCGCGCATACGCTGCGATTGCTGAAGCAGCCGCCCGATCTCGTGATCTGCGATTCTCAGGCGATTCTGAAAGTCGACGCCGATGTGCCGCGCGCGATTCCGCTGACGACGTTCTCGATTCTCTTCGCGCGACAGAAAGGTGATCTCGTCGAATGCGCGCGCGGCGCCGCGGCGATCGCTTCATTGAAGCCGGGCGATTCTGTGCTGATCGCCGAGGGATGCACGCACCATGCGTTAGAGGATGACATCGGTCGCGTGAAGATCCCGCGCTGGTTGCGACAGCGCGTCGGCGGCGATCTCGAAATCAATCATGTTTCGGGATGCACGTTCCCGCCCGTGCTCCTCGAATTCGATTTGGTCATTCATTGCGGCGCGTGCACGCTCAATCGCACGGAGATGCTTCATCGCATTTCACAGGCGAAAGCAACACAGACGCCGATTACGAATTACGGCGTTGCGATTTCTTACCTGCAGGGCGTGCTGCCGCGCGTGCTCGCGCCCTTCCCCGCCGCATTGCGCGCGTTCGAAGGCGAACGGAGGGTCGCATGATCCGCGAGATTCTGGCGAAGACGCGTGAGCTCGAAGGATTGACGACGAGCGAGGCGTTGTCGTTGCTCGATGTGCAGGACCCCGCGCTCATTGACGAGATTTTCGCGACCGCGCGGTATGTCAAAGACGAGATTTACGGAAATCGCGTCGTGCTGTTCGCGCCGCTGTATTTATCGAATCTCTGTCGCAATGACTGTGTTTATTGCGGATTTCGGATTTCGAATCGCGATGTCGTGCGCAAGGCACTGACGATGCGCGAGCTTCGGGACGAGACCGAGACGCTGATCGATGAGGGACATAAACGCGTGCTGCTCGTCAGCGGCGAGGCTTACCCCGAACGCCGCGGAT
>JBQCJC010000626.1:0-2860 GCA_051953135.1 Thermoanaerobaculia bacterium
TCGTCGTGTCGAGTTTGTCCGCGGTGTCGCCGTTCATCAGGTCTTTCTGCTGCACCCAGCCGATGCCTTCGAACGTGCGGATCTTGCACCATCCATCTTTCCGATCCAGGATCGAGATGGCTTCGGTCAATCCATACTGTCCGGTGATTTGCGCGTCGAGCGAAGGCTTCTGATAGACCTTCATCGACGGCACCGCGACGTATTCGACCGCGATCGCTGCCTGCTCGTCCGGCGCGATGACCTTGTTCTCGTTCGCGACCGGTGCGGGTTTCTGCGTGCAACCAAACAGGGCGATGAGAAGAAGAGCGACGATGGCGATGTGCCTCATGAATTCCTCCGCGTCCCACGATGATGCGGAGCGAGACATCGGGCGGTGATGAACGACGCTATCGCTTGGTGTCGATCGTCACTACGTTTCGTCGCGCGTGATCCACTTCTGCACTTTCGGCGGCTTCCACGCGTCGAACTTCTTCAGCAGCGATGCGGCATCCGCGTCGACGAGCGCGGTGGCGCGATGTTCTTCGCGAACGAAGCCTTCCTTCACCGCGCGATCGAGAAACTGCATGAGCGGCGCGTAGTAGCCGTTGATGTCGAGGAAGCCGAGGGGCTTGGCGTGGAGGCCGAGTTGCGCCCACGTCCAGATCTCGAAGATCTCTTCGAACGTGCCGAGTCCGCCGGGCAATGCGATGAATGCATCGGCGAGATCGGCCATCATCGCTTTGCGCTCGTGCATCGTCTCGACGATGCGCAGATCGGTGAGGCCGCGATGACCGACTTCGCGCGCCCACAGCGCGTGCGGAATCACGCCGATCACTTCACCGCCGGAGTGGAGCACGGCGTCGGCGAGCTGTCCCATCAAACCGACGCTGCCGCCGCCGTACACGAGCGTGATGCCTTCGCGGGCGAAGAGCGCGCCGAGGCTCACTGCTGCCTCGATGTACGCCCCGTTGTTGCCGCTGTTCGATCCGCAGAAAACGCAGATGCGACCGATCATCAGTACGAAACCTTGTGGTAGTACTTGAACGCCTTCCGCTCGCCTTTGACCACGATCGGATAGAACCGCGCCGCGCGCAGCGCTGCTGAATTCTGCGACGCCAGCGCATCCGAACCGGTCGTGTTCGAGATGGTACGTACGTTGACTACATCGCCATCCGAGTTCACGTCCGCTTCGAGATACACCTCGCCGTGCGCGCTCGGCGCGGAGACCGGCATCGGCATCACTTTGAATTTCGGCTGCGGATTTTCGTCCTGCGCGGTCTTGCCTTCGGCGGTCGTGAGATCCGCGGCCTTCGCCCAGCCCGAGCCGTCGCCGCTGCGCACTTCGACCCATTCACCTTTGTCGGCGAGGATCGAGATCGCTTCGCCGTTCTGATACGTCGCCTTCACCGGCGAGGTGTCGTTCGGCTGCTCGTGAACCGGCAGCTCCGGCGCGCCGACGTAGCGAATCGCGACCGGCTCGCGCGTGTCGACGGTTCCGGTGGCGACCGGTGTTTCTTTCGCACAGGCGGCGAGCACGAGCAGCGCGGCGGCAGCGGCGATTCGTTTCATGCGCGCATCATAGCCGGTACGACCGGCCGCGCTGATTGCCCCGCCGCGCCGTGCTAACGTCCGCGCATGAGCAACGTCGAAGAAGCGGTTCGGTTGTGGGAGATGGTTCGCGCCGGCATGGTCGGGGAGCTGGAGAACATTCCGGAAGAACAGTTTGACTATCGCGTGGGCGAAGGCGCGCGCAGCATTCGCGAGCTGGCGCTGCACATCGTCGGATCCGCTGCCGGATTCGTCAATGAGTTGACTACCGGCGCACCGGACTTCATGCAGTTGCGCAATCCGCAGAAACAGGCGGAGCTGATGGCGCAGTTCGGGGATGTGTCGACGAAAGCCGAGCTCGTGGAGCTCGCGAAGAGCAGCGGTGCGAGTAACGCGCAGCGTCTTCGCGATGCGGCGTCGAGCATCGAGAGCGGCACGATGTCGATGCAGAGCGGCGAGCAGTCGCAATTGACGGGACTCTTCTTCGCCATCTCGCACGAGATGTATCACCGCGGTCAGCTCACGACGTACGCGCGGAGCATCGGAATCGTGCCGGCGATGACGCAGCGCATCATGGCGATGGCGCAGCCGCCGCGGAAATGAAAGGCGGGCCCTGCGGCCCGCCGTTGAACGTTACTTCTTCTTTGCGTCTTTCTTCGGTTTCTTCGTTTCTTTTTTACGTGCGTTGTTGCCTTTGGCCATGACATATACCTCCTGAGAATGATTATGAATCTGACTTGTCCGAAATGCAGCGACGTTTCCATGCGCGCGTTCGCGCGCGGCGCGTCGAAGTGCCCGACCTGTTCGGGAATGTTCCTTTCGCACGCCGCGGCAATGGCAGGGGATTTCGATGAATCGCCCGGTGTGCCGACACAGAATGATGCGATCGGCGCCCGCTGTCCGATGGATGACACGATCATGAGCCGCGCGGAAGTGCGCGCCGGCAGCGATCGCGTGATTCATCTCGATCGCTGCAACTCGTGCCGCAGCGTGTGGCTCGATGCCGGAGAGTGGACCGCGCTCGCCGACGCTCACCTTCTCGATCGCATGGATGAGTTCTGGACCGCGGAATGGCGCGCTGAGCAGCGGCGAAAACAGAATGAGGAGAATTACGTGCGACGTCAGCGCGAAGAGCTCGGCGAAGAGTTATACGCGGAGCTCGAATCGCTCGCGCAGAAGTTGAGGGGACACGAACGGCGATCGCAGGCGCTCGCGTTCCTGCGCGAAGCGAGTGAAGTGGCGGGGTCTCAGCCCCCCACAACGGTCAAAACCGCCGGCGGAGTGCCCCCCGCGGCCATCAAGCCCAAACCGCGCGTGGCGGGCACCACCCGTC
>JBQCJC010000627.1:0-2986 GCA_051953135.1 Thermoanaerobaculia bacterium
GCGCTGCTCACGCACTACGAAGCCGCGATGTCTGCTGAGCGCTTCGAGGAGTTTCTCGCGGAGTATCGCCGGCGCGTGGCCACAGCCCTCGGCAACGAGCGAGCGTTTTTCTACACCTACAAACGCGTGTTGATCTGGGGCACGTTCTAAGAAGACCGCTCCGCGGGCCCCGCGCTTCGGTTCGCGACGACCTACCGGCGAAGTGGCCGTACGTGCTTTAGCGAAGCAATCAGCGTTGCCGGTCGTACCGGCCCACGCGCGCTTTCACTCCCGCGCGGAACCTTCGACTCATCACCAGCTCCGTTCCATCCGTCAGCACCACGGTCGAGTCGTTGCGCAGCTCCGCAATCCTGCGCAGATTCACGATGATCCGTCGATGAATGCGAATGAAGTGTCACTGCTCGAGTCGCGCTTCGACCGCGGCCATCGCATCGCGCACGAGGTGCGATTGCTCGCGCACGTGCACGCGCACGTACTTGCCTTCAGCCTCGATCCAGTCGACATCCTTCACCGCGACGAGAATCGTGCGATCGCGTTTGCGCACCGTGAAGAACGCCGACGCGAGCTCGCGCGGCTTGCTCTTCTTCGCGCGCTCGATCGCCTGATTGAACCGCTCCGCATCGAATGGCTTGAGCAGGTAATCGACGGCAGCGACGTCGAACGCGCGCACGGCGTAGTCGTCGTACGCGGTGATGAAGATGACGGCGGGCGGTTTCGCGTCGAGCACATCGAAGCCGGTACCGCCGGGCATCTGAATGTCGAGCAGCACGAGATCGGGTTTGTCGCGCTCGATTGCGAGCTTCGCATCGAGCACGTTTGCGGCCTCGCCGATGACCGCGATGTCGCCACGCGCCTCGCAAAGCCGCCGCACTTTTTCTCGCGCGAGCCGTTCGTCATCGACGATGAGCGCGCGAATCACACAACGCTCCACGGCAGCGCGATGTCGACGACGAAGCCGTTCTTCGCGGCGTCGTAGCCGAACGATCCATGCAGCGCTTCGACGCGCGCGCGTGTGTTGGACAAGCCAACGCGTTCGCGCACTTCGCCTCGCACTTCGGCATCATCATGCACCGTGAGTCGCAGCATCGCTCCGTCGCGCCACGCACGAATGTCGATGTTGCCGCCGCTGTCGCTGCGCGCGATGCCGTGATGAATCGCGTTCTCGACGAGCGGTTGCAGGAGCAGCGACGGCACGAGCGCGTGGCCCGCTTCGGCATCGATCTCCCACGTCACGCGCAGCCGTTCCTCGAAACGAATCTTCTCGATCGCGAGATAGCGTTGCGCGAGCTCGATCTCTTCGTCGAGCGGAATCTCCGCCGCGGGCTGGCGATCGACCGTCATGCGCAACAATTCGGACAAACGCGTGAGCATCGCGTCGGCGGCTTTGACATCGCTGTACATCAGCGACGAAACGGAGTTGAGCGTGTTGAAGAGAAAATGCGGATTGAGCTGCATCTTCAGCGCGTCGAGCTGCGCGCGCGAGAGTTGCGCTTCGAGCCGCGCGGCACTGCGCGAGTAATCGAACGCGAGCGTTGCCGCGAGGATCAACCAGTACGTCGGCAGGCTGCTGTGGAAGTTCACGCCGAACGCGGTCTTGATCGCGGAGAGCAATCCTTCCTGTCGATACGCGGCCGTGCTGAACGTCGTGAGGATCGCCTCGGCCAGCACGAGTTGCACCGCGGTGAGCGCGATGCTCGCGAACACGTGCACGAAAAATGCGGAGACGCGGCGCAACGGATACCTGCGCGCGAGCCAGATCACGAGCGGCATCGAGGCGCCCCAGAGGTAGTAGTACGTGACGTTGATCGCCACCGCTTCGCCCCAGCGCGGACGCATGCGAAACGCGGGATTGAAGTACGCCTGCGAGGCGAAGTAGAAGGCGACGAACGTCCATGCCGCAATGCCGATCAGGACGAAGCGCGCCTTCATGTCACGATGATACGAGAGCGCGCGCGTTACGCGCGGACCGCTCGTGACGAGGCGAACCACGCTCGTGACTTCGCGAACGCGCGCGCCGCGGCGCGTGTTCATCTCGATGCATGAACATCCTCACCGCACCGACGTCTCTCGGCAATCGCCCGTATGAATCCGACGGCACCGCGCGTCACACCGATCGCGGTCCCGCGAAACTTCGCGAGCACGGCATCGTCGAGCGATTGCGTGCACGCGATCTCGGCGACATCGCGGCGGCGCCGTACCGCGATTTCGTGCGTCCGCGCGGCGGTGTGCGCAATGAAGATCTCGTGCTCGATCACGTGCGTGCGATCGCGCAGCGCATCGCACACGAGCGCGACTTCCTCACGCTCATCGGCGGCGATTGCAGCACGCTCCTCGGCGCACTCCTCGGTCTGCGCGCGCAGCACGACGACATCGCGCTCGTCTTCATCGACGGCCACTCCGATTTCGGCACGCCTGTCACTTCGGGTACCGGTGGCGTGGCTGGAATGGATCTCGCGCTTGCAGTTGGTCGCGGCGACACGCCACTCGCGCGTCTGCGCGATGACGGTCCGCTCGTGCGCGAAGAGAACGTCGTCGCGATCGGCATTCGCGACGGCGATTTTCACGACTCGAACATTCGCACTGCGAGCGACGCGAGCGAAGCACTCGCGCTCATCGGCGATCGCAACTTTTTCGTGCACGTCGATGCGGATGTGCTCGATCCATCGATCATGCCGTTCGTCGATTCCCCGGAGCCGAACGGACTCTCCGCGAATGCGCTGGTCGAAATCCTGAAGCCGCTCGTCACTCATCCGCACGCGATCGGCATGGAGCTCACGATCTACGATCCGCGCCACGACCATGGTGGCCGCGGCGCGGAGTTGCTCGTGGACTTACTCGAGCGCTCAGTCCGTGGAGCGGCGGGCTCTTCGCCCGCCTTCCGTTATTCTTACGGCGGGCTGAGCCCCCGCCGCTCCACGTTTAATTTTACTGAGCGAGCTCCATCACCGCGTTCATCACCAGCGCGTACAACCCGCTCGTGTTCATG
>JBQCJC010000628.1:0-6391 GCA_051953135.1 Thermoanaerobaculia bacterium
GGCTGAGAGCCCGCCGCTCCACTTAGACGCACTTCGTATTCGACATTCGATCCGGCAGCGACCTGCGCGATGGCAGCGCCGCGATCATGAATCCGAGTCCCGCGAGTGCGAGCGACAAGTACGTCGCACCCCAGCGCGTCGATGCAGAGCTGAGCGACATTGCACCGCGGTCTTCGGGCACGACGCGCACATCGAAGATCGCGCCGCCGATCGTCTTGCCCCACAGCATCCACGTGCCGACGAAGTAGTAATACGAAAGCACGATCACGAATCCCGCGAGCGATGCGAAGTGCAGCCACGTCGCGGGCTGAGGCAGCAGCGGCGAAAGCGCGAGCACCACCGCGGCGAACAGCGAGAGATCGGTGAGCAATGCGAGCAGCCGCTTCATGCGCGGCGCGTCATCCGCGGGAACCTGCACCGGTGGTGCGGCCGCCGCGATCGCATCGGGGATCACTTCCTCGGTGCCGAGCGGCACCATCTCGAGCTCGACTTCATCGAACCGCATCACGCCCTCCCAGCCGCAAGTGATCTACGACGCCTTGCGCAACGGCAAGTATTTTACGTAGATCCGATACAACAAATCCTTCGGCTCATTGTCGTACCGCATCGCGAGATCGCGACTGCGGCGCGCCAGCTCGTCATTCGCATCGACCTTCAACACCTGATCGAACTCCTTGATCGCATCGCCGGTCTTCTCTTCCTGCAATGCAGTCGCGCCGATGTTGAAGTGCGCGTCGGTGATCATGCGCTGAATGTTCTGATTCTGTGGATCCTGATCGAGCAACTGCTGCAGATTGGCAATCGCCTCGGTGAAGCGCCGCTCGTTGAACAACGCCTTCGCTGAGTCGAGCTTCGCCACCTGTTGCGTGGCCTGATCGAGCATCGACTTCAGATCCGCGGGCAACGGCTTCGCGCGCTGCGCCTGTTCGAACGCATTCTTCGCGCCGACGAAATCGTGCGCATCAAATGCCGCGCGCGCCTCGACGATCTTCTGCTCGTAATACTGCGCGGCGGGAACGCCGTCGATGAGTTGCGCCGACGTCGACTTCTTCGCCTGAAGATCCGCGATCATGACGAGTGCGCGATCGTGCAGCGGATCGCCGGGTTGAATCTCGCGCAGCAGCGCGATTGCTTTATCGATCTCGCCTATGTTTGCGAGCGCGGTCGCGCGTCCGAGGACGGCTTCGGTGGCGGCGGTGTCGGGCGCGGCGTTTCCACCCGAGAACTTCGACCACGCGAAGTAGCCCGCCGCGGCGAGAACCAGCACCGCGACCACCGCGATGATCGCGGTCATCGGCAACTTGCGCTGCGTGGTGCCCGGCGTTTTGGCCGGTTGTGCTTTCGCGGCTTTGCCTTTTTTCTTCGGCGTTGCAGGAGCCGCGTTTGGATCGGGAGGAATCAGCGGCGGTTCGAAACCGCTCGGCAATTCATCCTCGAAGAGACCCGCATCGAACGAATCATCCATCGCCGGTGCGTAGGACTGCCGCGATGGCGCGACCGTTTCAGAGAGACGATCGAGATACTCCTGTGCGCTGCTGTTGTTCGGATCGAGGCGCAGCACTTCGGAAAGATCCGCGTGCGCTTTGGCCGTGTCGCCGCGCTCGAATGCCTCGATGCCCGACGCCAGCACGCCTTCGACTTTCTGTTCGATCTCGCGGCGTTTTGCTTTCGCTCGCTCGATGCGATCTGACGCCTGATCGTTGGTGACGTCGATGAGAAAGATGCGCGACCAGAGATCGATCGCCTGCTGATACTCGCCCGCGGCGTACGCGCGGTCGCCGTCGTTGAGGAACTGTTCGATCTTGCGCTGATCGTCATCGGTCGTCGCGACCGAGGCGGTTGCGAAATCGAATTCGTTCGCACCCGATTGCGCCGGTGCGCCGAACGAGAACGGCGATTCTGCTGGCGAATCGAATGAGAAGTTCGCGAAGTTCGTATCCGCCGGTCTCGCGGGCGCGGGCTCTTCGAATGAGAACGAGCCGAGGGGAACATCGGCGGGTTTTTCTTCTTCGAATGTGAATCCGAAATCGGAAGCCTGTGCGGTCGAGCGACCGTGCGGCGCTGCTTTCGGCTCATCAACCACGAACGATGGCGCCGCTTGCGGACGTTGCGGCGCGGCATCGCGCGCCTGGATCGCACTCGTGAGTCGCACGACCTCGGGATGCGCGGCATCGAGTGCGCGCGCCTTCTCGAGATCCATCTTCGCGGCGGCGACATTGCCCGCCGACAATGACTGCGCGGCGCGTCGTGTGAACTGATCGACGAACGGCGCGGCTTCGATTTTCTCGCGCGCTTCATCGCCGAGGAGTCGCGCTTCTTCGTTCAGCAGATCATCGGTGAGGATTTCGTTCGTGATCTGACCGACGCGCAGAAAATCGCGCTCCGCCATCGCCGCGCGCGCCTGATCGATCTTCGATCGATTTTCGGCGGGGAGCAGTTGATCGACATCGATCAATGCCATCGGATTGCGCGCTTTCTCGAGCAACCGTCGCGCGGGCTCGAATTGCGGATCCATCTGCAGAATCAATCCGCAGCCGGCCGCGACTTCGTCCGTGCGCCCCTGCTTGTACAGAGCGAGCGTCTGCTGAAACGTCGACAACACGCGGTCCTTCACAGGCGCCGCAAGCGAGGGATTTCCCGGGTAACTCATCGGTCGGGCGATTATAGCTATACTGCCGCGCGCGAAAGGATTACCGCGAATGGACTTTGTTGCGACCAGCGATGCCCCGAAAGCGATCGGACCCTACTCTCAGGCGGTGAAAGCGAATGGATTCGTCTTCACTTCCGGCCAGATCGCGCTCGATCCTGCCACCGGAAATCTCGTGGACATCAGCTTCGACGAGCAGGTTCATCGCGTCTTCCGCAATCTCGGCGCTGTGCTGAAAGAAGCCGGCAGCGACTTCAGCAACGTCGTGAAAGCAACGGTTTATCTCACCGACATGGCGAACTTCCCGGCGCTCAACACGATCTACGCGCAGTACTTCGGCGATCACAAGCCCGCGCGTACGACGGTCGCGGTTTCGGCGTTGCCCAAAGGCGGCGCGGTCGAGATCGATTTCGTCGCGCTGGTCTGACGCGTTTGCGGAGCCCCGGCGACCACGCCGGCTGAGCACGCGCCGTCCCGGCGGCGTTCCGCTGACGCCGCGCGAAACATGGCACCTCGGTTGCTCTTGACCGGGTCATGTTCCGCCGGATTCCGGCTGTAATCCTCTCGATTTCCCTCAGCATCCCGTTGCTTGCTGCAACGCGGATGACCTACGACATCAAAGGCGCGCCCACGGCCATCGAGTGGGCGCCGACGTCGTTTCCTCTT
This sequence comes from Thermoanaerobaculia bacterium, assembly GCA_051953135.1. Taxonomy (GTDB): domain Bacteria; phylum Acidobacteriota; class Thermoanaerobaculia; order Gp7-AA8; family Gp7-AA8; genus QHVT01. The sequence goes on from JBQCJC010000628.1 coordinate 3,314, forward strand.
CGTTACGAAGTCGATTCGCGCGTAACGCAGCTTTCGCCGAATGCACTGGCGATGGTCGATCGCGCGTTCGCGACGTGGGCCGCGATTCCTGATGCGAACATTCGCTTCGAATCGCGCGGTGTCATGGCCGGACTGAACAGCACCGATCACAGCGATCGTGTAGTCGTGTCCGTTGCCGATGATCTGCTCAGCGGTCAGGGCGCGCTCGCCATCACCGCGTACACGTACGACACCGAGACGGGGCACATGCTCGATGCAGACATTCGCGTCGACGCATCGCTCTTCGACGGCAAGGTGAATGCGCAGCAAGCGCTCGTGCACGAAGTCGGTCACGTCCTCGGGCTCGATCACTCCGGCGTGCTGTCCGCCACGATGTACCCGTACATCGGCGCAGACCTAACACCGCTCGATCTCGATAGTGATGACCGCGTCGCGATCGCGGTGATGTATCCGAAAGATGATCCGTCTCTGTCCGGCGCAACGCTGCAAGGTCGTGTGACTGGCGATCAGGGCGGCATCTTCGCCGCGCAGGTCGTAGCAGTGGATGACGACGGACAGCCGGTCGGCACGGTGCTAACGAACGCGACCGGCGATTTCACGCTTTCCGGCATTCCGCCTGGACGGTATCGCCTCTATGCGGAACCGCTCGATGGGCCTGTCGTTGTCGACGCACTACAAGGCACCTGGCGTGCGGCGCGCCTGACGGCATTTCCCACTGAATTTTTCGGACCGCCGATTACGGTCGAAAACGGCAAGATCTACGGCAATCTGCTTTTGAATGCCGCGGGTCCGGTCACGCTCAATCCCAAGCTCATTGGTTCATGTGCGGCGGATAAGAGTGAAGTGAGTCTGACGACGAAAGCGGTCGTGGTGCGTCCCGGCGATAAGGTGAAGCTGACGCTCTCCGGCGATGGCTTCACGAGCGGTATGACGACGTTCGACGTGCTCAATCCGGCGTTCAAACGCGTTGGCGATTATGAGTGGTGGAACAACGCGGTCACCGCAACGTACACGGTCGATCCGAACGTGCGCGGCACGTCGGCGGTGATTCTCGTGAAGAGCGGACGCGAGTCCGCAACGCTTACGGGTGCGCTGCGCGTGTATCGCGCGCCCAAGTCGCGCTCAGTGCGTCAATAGCGGTTTCGTCGTCCGGCAGCATGGCGATTGCGCGGATCTCTTTGCGCAATCCTGCCATGCCGCGGACGATGACCGGCTCGCGTAATGTGATCAGCCAGCGCGGATCTTCGAACATCGCAACTTTCAGTACGTCCGATTTCTTTTCGAACTGCCGGATCGGCTCGATCGATTCGATATTCGACAATGGGATGTCCGCGCTCCAGCGCATGCCGTAGCGCAGATGAAATGCGTCCTCACTGACGAATGTGCGGCGCAGGCGTAATGCGTGCGCATCGCCGAGGAGCCACATCACTGCCCAGATGTCGAACGCGGTCCACAGCCATGCGGCCTTCACGCTCCACCGCGCGAGTAGCAGATGCATCACCGTGCCTTCGCCAGCAATCATCAGTAACAGTGCACCGAGAATCACCGGCCAGCCAATGCGCTCATGGAACGTCATCGCGTTTGGCCGCGGCTCTGGTTTTTTGCGCCAGCAGAACAGCGCGTAATAGAAGACCGTGATCTCGGATGCGATGACCTCGGCCACGCGACCTTCGCCGGCGATCGTTCTCGCCGCGGTTGCGATGCGTTCGTAAGGATCGGCCGATGTGCTGCGCTCGAATTTTGCGATGCGGCGAATCAATGCGCCGATCAACACGAGCTCCGCGACCGGCACGGCAAACATCCGCAGTTGCGCGAGGAACTGCTGATTGCCGCGTGGCAGCAGCAACATCGCGGCAATCGTCCCGATCATGAAGACCGGCGCAATCGTCAGTGGCCGCGCTTTGCCCGCGCGCACGACGACGAACCAGTACAGAAGCGGAATCGTGATCGTGAGATCGAACGTGATGCCCCACGCGGCGACGTCCGGATTGCGGAGGAAGAGCGACGAGCGTGCGATGGCGACGCAGGTCGCGAGTACGAGTCCGCCGATGGCGTAGAAGCGAAATGTGGGATTACGGAGGATCGCTGGTCGCACGACGTCATTGTACGGTTCGGCGCTCGCTCCTGCGTCGCTCGTCGCCATCCGCCATCGCCTCGGAAACCACATCCGCGACCGTGCTCGGACACTCATCCGCGGGCCCGCGCGATTTCGCCAGCAGCACACGCAAAACAGGTGGCGTGACAAACGTCGTGATCATCACCATCATCGCCACGCTGCTGTACAACCCCGCGGACAACAGACCAGCGGACAAACCGAGTTGCGCGAAGATCAATCCCACTTCTCCGCGCGGTACCATCCCGACGCCGATGACGAGCTTGCGCAACGGCCTGCCGAATGCCGCATAACCAGCGAGTAATTTCCCCACAATGGCAACGACGGTCAGTGCGAGTCCGACGAAAAAGTAAGGCCGCGTCGCCGCGTTCAATGGATTGAGTCGCGTGAGGTCGACCGCTGCTCCGACGCTGACGAAGAAGATCGGAATGAAGAACTGCGCGACGTCGTGTACTTCGTGTTCGATATCGCGCCCGCGATCGGTTTTCGCGAGGATCAGTCCCGCGGCGAATGCACCGATGATCAGAGCCGATCCAACCGCGGTCGCGATCCACGCCAGTGCAAACGCGAACATCACCGATGTGAAGAAGAGCGCTTTCGCAACGCGTAACCGCGTAACGAACACGATGAGCTTTGGCGCGAGTAGTGAGCCGATCACAATCGCGGCGATCACGAATCCAAAGGCCAGGCCGAAGATTTTCGCCACGCCGGTCACCGTCATCTTCTCGCCTGCGGCGATGGCGCTGATCACTGTGAGCAGCACGAGGCCGAGAATGTCGTCGACAACCGCGGCGCCGAGAATGACCTGCGATTCGTCGGATCGCAGATTGCCGAGGTCGGACAATACGCGCGCTGTAATGCCGACTGAAGTCGCGGTGAGTGCCGCACCGAGAAAGACGCTGATCGTGGTCGAATAACCCATCCACAGACCAACTCCGAATCCCGCGGCGAACGGCAGCGTCACT
>JBQCJC010000629.1:0-2209 GCA_051953135.1 Thermoanaerobaculia bacterium
AGCGTGATTTGCAGCGCGCCGAGGTCACTGACGTGCAGCATTTCGTTCGATGCTCCGAGCAATGGCGCGTCATCCAGCGCCAGCTCGCATGCCTCGTCGAAACACATCGCATTGCCTTCCGCGAGCGCGGCCTGCAATCCATCCAACGGCAGCGATGCGTGCAGTTTGTTCATCACCTCCGCGTGCGCATCGCGATCGTGCGGCAGCATGCGCGCGCCGATGCCACGCAGCATCGCTTCGGCCGCGCCGGAAAGTTTCGCCGCGCGCGTGAGATCGCTCGATGTGATCGCGAGGATGCGCAGCGAGCGCGCCGTGAACCAGCGCTCGCGTGACGTGCGCGTGCTTTCGAGTGCGCGTCGCGCGAACGTCGATGCCGATGTGTGATCGCCGCGTCGCAGTGCGACGAGTGCTCGTGCGTTGACGACGAGTGGAACTCCGAGCGGATGTTGCATCGGCGACCAGATCGCCTCCGCTTCTTCGAGCGCGAGATCGGCTTCACCGAGATCGCCGCGTCGTTGCGCGACGAATGCGAGTGCATTCGTGAGGCAGTACGCGATGTCGTACGGCGTGCCTGCCTTGCGTGCGAGCGCGATCGATTCCGTCGCGAGCGACCACGCTTCGTCGAGCTCGTTCAGATCGCCGAGGAGATGCGCGAGCGCGGACGTTGCGAGTGCGAGCTCGCGCTCATTGCCGAGCGTGCGATCCATCGACACCGCCTCTTCGAGCCAGCGCCGCGCGGTTTCGAAATCGCCGAGGTACGACGCGAGCGTTCCGGCGCCGGCGAGTCCCGCCGCGCGCTCGTGCGACAACGACGGCGACGTGCGTTCGAGCACGCGCTTCAACCAGCGCAGACCTTCGTTCCACAGAATCCGGTAATACCAGTACCAGCGGAACGCGGCGCCGAGCGGCAGCGCGAGCTCGTCGGGCTCATGCTCGAGACTCCACGCCAGCGCCGCGAGCACGTTGTCGCGATCGGCGTCGAGACGGTCGAGATGCGCGAGCACCGCGCCCATCGGATCGACCGCGGCTTCGTGCACGAGCTTCGAGTACGCGAGCGCATGACGCCGCCGCAGCGCGTCGGCATCGCCGCTCGTTTCGAGACGCTCGCGCGCATACTGCCGGATCGTTTCGAGCAGGTGATAGCGAATCGTCGCGCGACGCGACGTCGTCACGACGAGTGACTTGTCGACGAGCCCTGTGAGCAGATCGAGATCCGCCTCGCAGATCAACTCCGCGGCTTCGAGTGAGAAACTTCCGGCGAAGATCGAGAGTCGCGCGAGCAGCGTCTGCTCTTCGAGCGTGAGCAGCGCGAACGACCAGTCGATTGCCGCGCGCAGTGTGCGATGACGAGGAATGGTCGTGCGCGAGCCGCTCGTGAGAATCGCGAAACGATCTTCGAGTCGCGCCGCGATCTGTTCCGGCGTGAGCACGCGCACGCGCGCGGCGGCCAATTCGATCGCGAGCGGAATACCGTCGAGTCGCGTGCAGATGTCGCGCGCGATCTCGCGATCGATTTGCATCGATGGATTCGCCGCCGCGGCGCGCTCGACGAAGAGTTGAATCGCTTCATCGGGAGCGATCGGCGGCACGGGCCACACATGCTCGCCCGCGATGCCGAGCGGCTCGCGCGACGTCGCCAGGATGCGCAACTTCGGACAACGCACGAGCAGCGCGCGCGCAAGCTCGGCGGATGCGGCGATGAGATGTTCGCAATCGTCGAGCACGAGCAGCAACTCGTGATCGTGCAGCGCATCGACGATCGCATCGACCAGTTCGCACGGTTGCGTGACACGCAATGAAAGCGCGGAGGCCGTCGCCTGCGTCACCGACTCCGCGACGGTGCACGGCGCGAGCTCGACCCATGCGACGGAATCGGCCTGCTGCCAGTCGATGCGCAGCGCCAGCTCCGCCGCGAGTCGCGTCTTCCCGCTGCCGCCGACGCCCGTCAACGTCACGAGCCGCTGCGCGCGCACCAACGCGGAGAGATCGAGAATCTCGCGCTCCCGCCCCACGAGTGACGTGAGCGAAACGGGCGGACGAGACGCGATCGGAGTCGCCGCGCCAGGGGAACGAAGTTGCATGGTTGGAAGAAGTTTAACGGAGCGCCGGCGTGAAAGCCGGCGCTCCGTTATATTCGCACCAAACCGCGGCGGCGCGCGATCTTCAACCCGTACCTCCGGCGCGGTACGCCGAACTTTTAGAACAGATT
>JBQCJC010000630.1:0-3005 GCA_051953135.1 Thermoanaerobaculia bacterium
CGGCTTCGTCGACCAGCGGCTCGAGCAACGCGCGCACGGCGTCCGGATCATTGATTACGGTGCCGCTGACGAGCACGCGCGGGACGATGTTTCCCTGGCGCGCGATGAATCCGTTACCGCGTGGTGTATCGCCATCCATCACGTATGCGGCGTAGTGATGATCGCCGAGGGACAGCAACTCGTCGGCTGGTCGCAAGTGCAACATCGTCCGTGCATCTTTGATCGCGGCCAAGCCGGCTTCGGCGTCGGACTCCAGGTAGTGACGTTCGACAGAACTGTCGAAGTACACGCACTTAACGCGGTGATGAGCAAGCAGCGGCGGCATCACATCGCAATGCACGGCACTGGCGTCGATCGGTTTGCCGGTCTTCAGTGACTCGGGACGCAGCACGAGTTTGAGGTCGTCGGCCGTCGGTGTGTCGACGCGTGACTCGCAGGCAGCGAGCAGCAACGCGGCGACGACGGCGAACGTCTTCATTGCGTCTTCGGAGGTTTGGCGGCGTTGAGTTTTCGCGCCGCGGCAGTCATCTCTTCAACTTCTGCAGGAGTGACTTTGGTGTCGCTTGTCGCACGACGCATGGCCTGGAGCATGGGATCGAGTTGCTGGACGGTGATGCGACGCTCGCGGAGGTTCGCGCGGAGGGTTTCGATTTCTTTTTCGAGGGTTTGTTTCTGTGCGTCGGTGACGTCTTTGGTGAGTAAGGGTCGCATCTCACCCATGGACATGCCGAAGACGAGATCCATGAAGTCGACCATGCCGCCACCGGCGAGCCATGCACCGCCGGCGAAGACGACAATGAGGACGAAGAGGGATAACCCGCCGCAGCCATACTTGACCCACGAAGGAAGGATGGGCCGCGGGGTTTCGGACGAGTAATATTCGGCCGGAAGGACGAGGCGTCGTTCGGGCTGAGTTTCCGTCACGGACATCGGCCGCAGAGAGTATCATGTGCGCCGAGAGTCGCTCCTTCAGTGAGGAAATTCGTCTGAGATGCCTGCGCTATCCAATGTCACAGTCCTGATTCTTGATGACAATCCGCTCGTGCTGAAGCTGGGGCGTGCGCTGCTTGAGCGCGAGGGCTGCACTGTGCTGACGGCATCGAGCTGGATCGAGTTCAATCACGTGCTCGCCAGCAATACGCCGGATATCATTTTCCTGGACGTGAATTTGCCGAGTATCAAGGGAAATCGATTGAGCGAGGTGCTGAAGTCTCAGTCGAATAAGAAGGACATCCCGATCGTGCTGATCTCGGATCTCCCCGAGCGTTCGCTGGAGGAGATGTTCCCAAGCTCAGGGGCAAACGCATGGATGCGTAAGCCACTGACGCGCGACAAGATCGTGGACATGATCACGCGCTACGTGTCCGCTGCGAGCTGACTGTTAAGGGCGCCCGAGAGATAACCGACGAGGAGCGCCTCCGGACATCTGAGCCTCCGAGTCAAGTCAGGCAGCGGATATTGCGAGAGGTGAAGCACGCAGAGCGAGATGTTTGAGATAACGACTCTCGTCATAGAGGGTGTGGTTCTTCCAGCAGGCGTAAAGGATGCGGATCCAGCGGTAAGCCAGCGAGCGAATCGCTTCGTGATGACTATGACCGCGGGTCCGCTGTTGTTTGTAAAAGGCAAGAGCCCATGAGGATTGGCCGATCGAGACTCGCGCATATTCGTGGAACGTCTGACGCAGGAACCTCGGACAGGCCCATCGCATCTGCACAGTAGACGTCTTGCCGCTTTGACGGAGAACCGGAGCGATTCCGCTACGTGCGGCGACGGTGCTAGCGTTTTCGAATCGATTGCGATCGGTTCCGAACGCGGCAGCGAGCCGAGGTGCGAGCTGTTCGCCAGCCCCCGGAAAGCTTGCGAAGATCGACGCATCCGCATGTGCGGCGAAGGTCTGAGCGATCTGTTCGTCGTACAAGGCGATGTGCATATTCAGCGCGCGGATCTGGGCGATCTCGCTTTGGATCAGCAGCACTGCCGCGTTGATGATCACCAGATCGTCGTGCAAGGGGATGGCGGAGCGGATCTGTGCAAGCGTGCTCTCGATCCACGCGCCGGAATGGTGATGGCGCTGATAAAACGTGCGGATCGCGGATGAGCGAGCACTCTGAATAGCCTTCAACGTCGGCCAACGCTCGAGGAAGTCACAGGCCTGGATCGTCGTCAACGCGCCGGCCCAGGACAGCGCTTGTGGGTAGTAGGTCTTGAGCCGGGCTGTGAGGCGTTGCAGGTGCTGAGTCCTCTGATCGACGAGCTCACGTCGATCCTCGGTCAATAGCCGCAGCAGACGCGTAGACCTGTCGTCGGGGACGAAGGGTCTCAGTATGTCGCGGTGTTTGCGCAGCAGATCGAGTAATGACGTCGCGTCGGTCCGATCATCTTTGGCAAGGCTCGGATGAAAGGCTTCGCGATACCTTGCTGCACTTCGCGGATTGATCGGATACAGCGTCACGAATGGGCAGCCACTCAGAGCATCGAACACGGCACCACGTGATTGTTCGATTGCGATTGCGACTGGTGCACCACCGAAACGCGCCGCGAGCGTTTCGATCCAGGCACGCAGTGCGGCGGGACTTTGCTCGATCCTCTCGTCGGTGCGAGTCTGCGTCTGCTCGTCCCATACGGCCACGGCGTGCCACGCATCACCCCAATCCAGCCCCACCAAAGCTCGGAACTCGATCATCACACCCTCCCTTCGGGATGGCTTTGGCCACGCGCAAGGCCTATAGTCGAGTCGTGCTCCGACAGCATCTGAGAATGCGTTTCGGGCCAAAGCACTTCGTCCCGCTCGAAGGTCCGGAGGGATTCGTCGATCCGAACACGGGCCGAATTCGTAGCGGGACGAACCCTTTTCAGTATCGCCCCTTCCGAACCAGCTTCTCCTGACCGGCACCTCTTCGGTTTTTCTCTGAGGGCTGACGGAGAACCGAAACACCAACAACACAAGCTATAGGCGGGCCGCCACGGGCGGCAGCGCTTGTTGTGCCATCTAACGTGTTAGAAGG
>JBQCJC010000631.1:0-6328 GCA_051953135.1 Thermoanaerobaculia bacterium
ACATCCTCGACTGTCGATTACATCGTGGCCCGATGGTTTGACAGGCGCCACCCCCCCCCGCCGCCGCGGGTGCGCGGGGCGGCTGTGGAGGGGAGGGTGGATGGAGGGAGGGTTGGCAGGATGGATGGGTGGGGTTACTGCGCGGCGATGACCGCGTCGGGGACTTGGTTCTTGATCGGTTTGATGCTGTGCAGGTAGGCGAACACCGCTTTCAGATCTTCGTCCGTCAGGTTCTGCACGTTTTGATACGGCATCGGCGGGAGGATTGGGCGGCCGACGCCCCAGTGGCGGCCGGTGCGGATCGTTTTCACGAACATCTCCTCGTTCCAGATGCCCGTGCCGGTGAGGCGATCCGGGGTGAGGTTCGCGGCGTAGCTCACGCCCCACGGTCCTGAGAACGCGGTATTCGTTGCGGCGCCGCTCCACATCCACGCGCCCTGCGGTTTCGGCGCGGGACCCATAACCAGCGACTCGGGATGTCCCGAGAGCGCGCGACTGAAATCCGGCTCCGGACCTTTCGGTCCCATCTTGAGAGGCGTGTGGCAATCGTGGCAGCCGCCAAAACTGACGAGGTACTTGCCGCGCGCGATCTGCGCTTTCTTGTGCGCTTCGGCTGCCGAGGCCTGTCGGCTGGCGGCGGTGGCGGTGAGAGTGGCGGCGATCGCAATCGCTACCAGAACCGCCGTGATGACCGTGATGCGCTGACGAGTGTTCATTGCTTCCTCCGTGCTTTGTCTTCGGAGAAATTACGTTCGTCCGCGAAATCGGATTGCTAAGTCTTTGCTAGCGGCATCCGAAAAGATTGCCCGAAGCAGCGATGCGTTCTTAAACGATTGCTAAGGCCGACCGATTACACTCTCCGCATCCCATGCCTCGGCTAATGCTCGCCGCCCTCGTCGCGCTCCTTCTCATCGCGATCGCCGCGATGGCGTGGGGCAAGAAACACGCGCGCCGGTTGCAGCGCGAACGCCGCATTCACGTCGATCGCTTCAAACTGAAACGACGACACGCCGAGATCGAGCTCGAAGTCTTCGGCAGTCCCGAGATCGTTCGCGCCGTCCAGCAATACGCGAAAGACCATCGCGTCACCATCGACCAGGCGCGTAAACAGGCGCGCACGTACCTGCAGGAGATCGTTCCGAAATTCAATCTCCTCGCGTACTACCGCATCGGCGCACCCGTGGCGCGCGCGATCATGCACTTCCTCTATCGCGTCGTCGTCGAGCGCAAACCGATTCGCGACTTCAACGACAAAGCGACCAAAGGCGCGGCCGTCGTCTACGTCATCAACCATCGCTCCAACGCCGACTACGTCCTCGTCGCGCACATGCTCTTCAAATTCATCTCGCTGTCGTACGCGATCGGCGAGTGGGCGCGCGTGTGGCCGCTCAATCACGTTTTCAAATGGTTCGGCGGCTACTTCGTGCGGCGTCGGTATCGCGAGCCGCTGTATCACGCGGTGCTCGCGAAATTCGTGCAGACGATTACGCGACATGGCGTGACGCAGGGCATCTTTCTCGAAGGCGGACTCACGCGCGACGGCGCATTCCAGAAGCCGAAGCTCGGCATGCTCGATTACCTCGTCACGGCGAAACGCGATCCCGCGTTCAGCGAGCCGTTGTGGATCATTCCAACCGCGGTGAATTACGACCGCGTGCTCGAAGACCGGAATCTCACCGATGAGCGGCGCGGCCGCGAAGAGCGGAGGAGCAAGGGCGCGAAGCTCAGAACGACGTTCGATTATCTGTTCAAGAATTTCTGGCGCGGCGTCTTCAAACGATTCAAGCGCTACGGCTACGCGGTGGTGACGTTCGGCACGCCGATCTCGATCGATGAGTTCATTCGTCAGCATCCCGAGGTGCTGTCGCAGGAGTATGAGGTGCGCAAGGCGCATCTGCAGGCCATCGGCGACATGGTGATGAGCGAGATCTCGAACGCGATTCCGGTAACGCCGGTGACGCTCGTTGCATCGATCTTCTCGCAGCGCGAAGTGTTCACGGATGACGAGATGATCGCGGAGATCGAGCTCAGGCGAGGCGAGTGGCACAACCGTCCGTGGCTGCTGCGCGAAAAGACGGCGAAGGAAATCTGGAAGGCCGCGAAGTTCGTGCTGGAGTTGCGACGCCTGATCGTGCCGGTGGAGCGCTGGCGTGATGATCTGTTCGATCGCGGCGGGATTCCGTCGATCGAGGATGCGTGGCGGTGGAATCCGGAGGAGTTGTTGTTGCGCGAGTACTACGCGAATTCGCTGCTGACGTTCGATGAGGTGAAGCGACGCGGCTGGCCGGAGCGGCGGCGCGACGCTGAGACGGTGTCCGCCAAAGCCGCCGCGATGGGATAGACGACGAGGGTCGTATCATCCCGGCGCGTTGCGCATTCTCGTCCTCACCCCCAAGGTTCCGTGGCCTCTCCTCGATGGCGGCCGCATCGCCATGGCGCGGCTCATCGAATCGCTTGCGAAAAGCGCGGACGTGCGCGTGCTTTCGCTGAATCCGAAGAAACATCACAGCGAAACGCGTCGTGACGTGATCGACATCGATACTGCTCGCATCGTGACGCCGATGCTGCGCGCGATGACGAGCGATGTGCCGTTCGTCGTTGCGCGCTTCTACTCGCGCGATTTCAACGAACAGATCATCGCGACACTGTGCGAGTTTCAGCCCGACGTCGTGCAGATCGAGAGCCCGTTTTTACTCCCATATCTGCGCACCATTCGTACGCACAGCAACGCATTCGTGTCGCTGCGCTCACTCAACGTCGAGTTCCGCATTTGGGAAGAGCTCGCGCGTACGCAACGATCGACCGCGAAACGATTCATCGCGCGATCGCTGCGCAAATACGAAGTGCGCAATCTCAACGCGACCGACGCGATGATCCCGATCTCGCACGACGATGCGAATGATTTTCGTGAGCTCGGATGCACGATCCCGATTCACGTCGCACCATGCGGCGTGCCGCTGCCGCCGATCTCGCAGCAAGAGCCTGAGCCAAACACGGTCGGCTTCATCGGCGCGCTCGACTACCAGCCCAATCAGCAAGCCGTGCACTGGATCTTCGACGAACTCTGGCCGCGCGTCGTCGCGCGCGCGCCGCATGCGAAGCTGACGATCTCCGGCAGCAATCCGCCGCCGTCGTTGCGCGAGCGCGTGATCACCGCGCCCGATGCGCAGGAGTTCATGCGCAGCCAGTCGGTGATGATTGCGCCGCTGCTTTCCGGCGGCGGCATGCGCATCAAGGTCCTCGAAGCCTTAGCCCTCGGCAAGCCGATCATCGCAACGACGCGCGGCGCGGGTGGTGTCGCGTTCACACCGGGACGCGAGCTGCTCATCGCCGATGATGTCGATTCATTCGCCGATGCAGTCGTGCGTTTGTTGGAGGATGCCGAGGAGCGGAGGCGACTTGGCGAGGCGGGGCGGGGGCTGGTGGGGGAGAGGTATGACCCGGATGTGATTGGGAAGGCGCTGCTGAACTTATATCGCGTTGGAATCAACGACAGGAGCACGCGCGCAACCACAAACCACCATCGCCCATAACGCCTCCGCCCAAATTCGAGCAGATCGTCCCGCAACACGCGACGATCGCGTCCCGCCGTCGCTCCTCTTCGATGCGTCACGCGCGCCTCGGGCACAATCGCGACGCGCCATCCATGCTCGCGCGCACGCAGACAGAAATCGATGTCCTGACAATAGAAACGATAGCGCTCGTCGAGCGGCTCCCACGCGGCGCGACGAACCATCATCGCCGCGCCGCTCACCCAATCGGGCGAGAGATTCGGCGTGCCGCCGCCGCGACGCAATCGCCGCAGCCAATGTCCTTTCCCGCTGACCGCGCCGATCATCCACAACAACGTTGGCGTACGACCTCCGGTCCACTGCGGTGCGCCGTCTTCATCGAAAAGCTGCGCGCTCGCCACGCCTAACGTTGCGTCGCGCGCAAATGCGTGCACGAGCGCATCGAGCGCATCCGGCGCCACGATCGCATCGCTGTTCAGCAGCAGAATGAGATCGCCATTCGCGGCACGCACGCCATCGTTTGCCGCGCGTGCGAATCCTCCGTTGACGTCGCGACGAACGACGCGCACGCGCGGTTCCTCGCGCGCGAACAGCTCCGCGGTTCCATCGCGCGACGCATCGTCGACGACGATCACTTCGGCATCGAAGGACTGGAGAACCGCGCGCGCCGCGTGTAAGGTCATCGCGCCTGTGTCGAACGTCGGGATCACCACCGAAAGCACGAACGAATTATCGCTGCGCGCGACGCTTCTGCTCGCGCTCGCGGGGCAGGCGTTCGTCATTCTCGGCTCCTTCGGCGCGCTGAACGCGTGGACGATCGCGCTCGGCGTAATCGCGTGCGTCCTCGCGATGAAGACGTTCGTGTGGCGCTGGTGGTATCTCGCATTCGCGCCGATGATCGCGCTCGCGAGCTATCCGCCGCTCGCATTCGACGAGACGCTCTATCACCTGCCGTACATCGACGCGATCGCACGCAGCGGCACGATCGCGCTGCGTCCCGACATCCGCTTCGACATCTTTCCGCTGCTGCACGAACTGCTCTGCCTTCCCGCGTACGAAGCATTCGGCGCAACGGCCACGCATTTCGTCGCGGTGCTCGAAGTGATGCTGCTCGCCGCACTCGTGATGCGGTGGCCGCGCACGAAGGAAGCGGGATATCTCGCCGCGGCGATCGTGATCGGGAATCCGGTGCTGGTGTACGTGGGGACGATTACGTATGTGGATGCGGCGCTCACGTTGTTCGTGGTTGGCGGTTGGCGGTTGATGGTTGGCGGTTCGAAGGCTGCCTCTGTTGTGGCTGACGGCTTTGGTTCCTCGGAACCGCAAACTGCCAACCGTCAACCGCCAACCGACCTGCTCCTCGCCGGCTTCCTCCTCGGCACCGCTGCCTCCGTCAAATACCACGGATTCTTCTTCGTTGCGGCCGCGCTGCTCTTCGTGAAGCGCCATCACCTCCACTACATCCTAGGCGCGCTGGCGGGCATTCTGCCGATGACGTTGCGCATCTTCGTGCTCACGGGACATCCGCTGCATCCGTACTTCACCGACAGCGAATGGGCGACGCTCGGGCCATCGGTGGAAACCATGACCACGAAACTCATGCGTTTCGTGCGTCTTTTCTACGACATCACCTTCGCGCGCGAGCACGTCAACTCGCAGCCGCCGTACACGCCGTTCTTCGCGATCGCACTCATCGTCGCGATCTTCTTCGCGAAGCGCTGGAAGCTCGGATTGGTCTGCGCCGCGTACCTCGGCGCGTTCATCCTCGCGATGCCGCCGGACTCGCGCTACCTTCTGCCGCTCGTCCCGCTCGTCGCCGTCCCAGCGGCGGAGTACGTCAGTGCGCGATTCCGCACTCGTGCACTGGCCGTCATTGCGGCGTTACCGCTTCTCGCATATCCGGCGATCCTGATGGCCCGCTACGGCCCGCTGCCGCTCACGCGGGAATCACGACGCGCATTGCAGCGCGAACGCATCCCCGCGTTGCGTGCGCTCGAGCATGCGCCATCGAACGAACGCGTGCACGTGTGCGGTGCCGAGGAGTTGAAGGCGTTTGGTGGAGACCGGCTTGTGGGCGACCATCGTGGTCAGTTTGCGTTCGACAAACCCGGCGACGCGCAGTGGATCGTCATCAGCAAACGCAACTGTCCGCCCGCGATTCGCGCACAGCTCGCCGCGGATGCACAACGCGTTTACCAGGATGACGCAGCGGAGCTCTGGAAGACGAAGCGGGTGAGGTGATAAGTTCCGGGCGCAATGCCGCACAACACCTTCAACACCCTCGATTCCTTCGATCTCGGCAACGGCAAATCCGGCCAGTTCTACTCGCTCCCGAAACTGGAGCAGGCGGGCATCGGTCCGGTGTCGAAGCTGCCGGTCTCGATCCGCGTCGTCCTCGAATCCGTCCTCCGCAACGTCGACGGCAAGAAGATCACGGAGAAAGACGTCCGCACGCTCGCGAACTGGGGCGCCACCGCCGAACGCACGGACGAGATTCCGTTCATGGTCGCGCGCGTCCTGCTGCAGGACTTCACCGGCGTCCCGCTGCTCGTCGATCTCGCCGCGATGCGCAGCGCCGCGGAGCGCGCGGGCAAGAACCCGCAGATCATCGAGCCGCTCGTGCCGGTCGATCTCGTCATCGATCACTCGTTTCAGGTCGACTTCTTCGGACGTCCCGACGCGCTCGCGCTGAACACCGACATCGAGTTCCGCCGCAATCGCCAGCGCTACGAGTTCCTCAAATGGGGCACGCAGGCATTCAACGCATTCCGCATCGTGCCGCCGCAGATCGGCATCGTGCATCAGGTGAATCTCGA
>JBQCJC010000632.1:0-2433 GCA_051953135.1 Thermoanaerobaculia bacterium
CGGTTGATACGACCGACAACAACACGTTCACACTGATGGCGGGAGCCGCGCAATCGCCGACGGCCGTATCGACGTCCTATGATGCCGCATCCGAGGCTGTCCGCCTCGGCGTCCCCGTGCCGGTCAATGCGGCCTGTCTGAGTCAGAGGATCGATCCGCCGACCGCGCCGCCGCAGGCGAGTCCCGCGCCGCAAATCGAACCGTTTACGGACGAGCACCGGCAATCGTTGCTCGACAGTCTGTTGGCGAGCCTGCCCGCCGATTTAGATGCGGCCGGGCGCGACAAGTATCGCCGCCGGTTCGATGACGCCTATGCGCGCGCGCAGCAACTGGTTCGCGATAATCCCAATCTGCTGAAGGTCTTCAGTGTCGTCACGGAAGGCGGCATATCGCGCCTCGTCTATCACGGCGTAAGCGGCGACGTCGTCGTACTGGATGCATCCGGTCCCGTCGCGAGTTGCGTGGTGTGGTGGATCGAGTTCGTGTTCGCATTGACGATCGGGTTCCTGATGGCCATCGGCCTCCTGCCGTCCGTCGGCCAGATCGCCACGCGACTCTACAACCTGGTGGTGAGAAACCCCGCCGCCAACGAAGCGCTGATTGGCCTGATCACCTCGCCGATCAACGTGACCAACGCGCTCGAGTTCATCAAAACCCTGTACCAACAGAGTCTCGTTTGGCCGATCCTCAAACTCGCGTTCTCTTCCATGGGATTCTGGACGCTCTGGTTCGTGCTCAAGACCATCTTCAAAATCGTCACCGGGATCGAAGCCGCAACGGCACTCGCCGGCCTCATCGTGTGGGCCGCGCAACTAGTGAATCTGGTGATGCGGAAAAATGAGGCGTGCCCGCAGTAGGGGATCTCAGGATGCCCCCTCATCCGCCTTCGGCGGATGAGGGGGTGCGCTGACAACAAAAAAGCCGCCTTTCGGCGGCTAATGAGCGTCTTAATTTGGCGGGGCCGACGGGGCTCGAACCCGCGACCTCCGGCGTGACAGGCCGGAGGTCTAATACTTATAGGTTACTTACTCTGGGGAGCCCCTCTCGTAAGTCGCTGAGAACCGAGGAGATTAGCCCGGTTTTGAGCCCTAATGAGTACGCCAATGAGTGCGGTTGCAGAGGGCTCAATAAGCGCAGTTTTTTCGATGCTATCGCGGCATGCTGCACGGTTATTTGGCGCGCCAGATCGGGGCGTTTTCGCTCGCTGCGCGGCGCTGGTACGCCGCCAGCGGTCCTACTTTTGCGGCGGGATCAGCGTTGCGAGGTCGTGTTTGTTGAAGACGCCGACGAGGTCCGTAACTTTGCAGCGCAGCGCCACGGCGAGGCGCACGATCATCGTGAGCGTCGGCGCCCTTACTCCTCGCTCCAGATCGCTGAGGTAGGTGTAGGACATACCGGCGACCGCTGCGAGCGATCGCGTCGATTCACCGCGCTTCTCTCGCAACTCGCGCAGGCGCTCTCCGAAGACCTCCGCGACCCGCTCGGATCGCGACGTCATCGCGTCCTCTTTTCGTTGAGATCAAGACTCTTTTGTGTTACTATTCTCAGTAACAGAAGGAGATTGCACGGCATGTTCGATCCAGAGCTCACAGCACGCATCCGCGGCATCTTCCTACATCACGAACATCGCGTCACGCCCGATGCCGCAGCGAAGCTTCTCGGTTGGACTCGCGCTCAGATGAACGAAGCCATCGACGCCGAGGAAATCAACGTCATCAGCATGTGTGGCGGTAAGACGATGGTCGAGCTTCGCGAGCTCGCGAGCTACGCCGCGCACGAGTGGCCGATCCACGTCATCGAGAAAGCGCTCGGCCGCGAGGCGGCGCTGATTCTCCCGCCGGGGTTGCGAACGCGGAAGCTGACGATTCGTCTCCCGCTGGTCCACATCCAGCTGCTGGAGGTTCTGGCCAACGAAGCGAAGCAGTCCGTCACGAAGTTCCTCGAGTTGGAGATTGAAGAACGCGCCGGCAACGAGAAGGAACGACTCGGCGGCATCATCCCGGGCATCGTCGAGGCGTACTACTGGCCGCACGAGGTTCCGGACCAACGAGTTCTAGCCATCGCATAGGAGGTCATGTCGCAAATGCGCTCCCGTCTCGCCGCCACTCTCCAGCAACTTCCGGTGCTCGCGCGCCCTCGTCGTCGTCGTGTCCGCGCCGTGAAGCGCGCGACGACGCGCGCAGCAGAACGGACGCGCAAGCCGCGGCCGTGGCGCTCGCCCCACGTGCTCACGATGACCATGCGCCTCGTTCCGCGCTCGACGATGGAAGAGGCACGCGTGCCGTACCTGCGCATGTCTGGCCGCTGGCTCGCGGCGCACGGCTTCAAGATCGGCGAGCGGGTTTACGTCACCGTCGAGCAGGGGAGGGTGATCCTCACCAACACGCCGCCGGCGGCGGGAGCGACGCTCGGGTGATGATCGATGTGAGCTAC
>JBQCJC010000633.1:0-2402 GCA_051953135.1 Thermoanaerobaculia bacterium
CGTCGCCGGTCCAGCCGGCGTGGGCGCCGGCGCTCCGCTCGTTTGTCGCGATCACCGCTTCGGTTTGAAATCCCAGTGCCACGTGCCGAGAGGATTCGCCACGCGATCGTTGAGACCACCGCCCGCGACGTTGTCGAGATACATCGTCGGATCGAATGAGATCGCGGGGAAGAAGATGAAGTTCAACGTCACGGGGATGTCGCCGCCCGGGCAGTGCATCGCGTAGCTCGCCGCCTGCGTGAGATGCAGTTGGTAGTAGCCCTTGCGATATCCCCTGCTTCCCTTCGGCGCGAAGTTCATCGAGAAGCTCATGAGATCCGTGCGCATCGGCGCGTGAGGAACGTTCTGATTGACGCCGCACGGACCGACGGAACCGCTCACACTCCATGACGCTTCGCCGCTGGTGTTGTAGTAGTAGCCGAGGAACGACTGCACCGGTTCCATTGGATCGCGCGGCTCGAACGCGGCGCGATACTGCAAATCAAAGTTCCCGTGCGCCTGCTGCGTGATCGCACTCGAATCCCAGTCGAGCGTGCCTTCGAAGCGGCAGCCCATGTCCGTCACGATCAGCAGCGGCGGCTGACCCGCGGTCTTCAACACGGAGCTTTCGTCGTGATTGCCGTTCGCGAAGATGAGCACGATCTCTTCGATGCGCTCTTCCGGATTCTGCAGACAGAACGCTTTGTACGGCACGTTCGTCCAGTCCTGCGGCTCTTCCCACTTGCCGTTGCGTTTGAGAATCGCCTGCACCGACGCGCCGCGCTTTTGCTCCGCCGGGATCTCGTCCCACTTGTACTGATCGCCGAGGTCGAAGACGTTGAGGAGCGTGCGCGGCTCGGTCGAGATCTTGTACGTCAGCCCGTTGAGGAACGCGACCGAGTTCACTTTGTCATTGAGGACGAAATGCTTGTAGCTCGCGGACAGATGCGGCAGTTCGACATTGAGCGTCGCGTATTTGTCGACTTCACTGCCGCTGAGCAGCGTATCGCCACGTTCCTTCGGACGATCGGTGAGTTGATCGATCTTTTTGTAATCATCGACCGGCTCGCCGTTCCAGTTGTGCAGCACGAACTGCGGCCACACCTTTTCGAATCCGCCGAGTGGCTGCAGCGCCTGCTCGATTGCGGCGAGACTGGGCAGGCTTTCGGTATTCGCCCAGATGCGCCCGACGATGTCCTGCTGGCCTTTCAATCGCGCGAGAAAGAACGGAAAGAGATACGCGCCATACCAGTGCGGATCGCGGCGTTCGTTGAGTGAGAGCTCCGGTTCGCTGAGAAACGGCTTCGCGGCCCAGTGCTCGTTGTGCGGCGAGGACGATGTCGGATAGATGTAGTCCTTCACCCATTCGGCAGTCGATTCCATCAGCCAGCGATACTCGCGCTCGCCCGTGCAGTCGCCGCCGCGCATCTTCACGTTGAATGCGTACTGAAACGCGTGCATGAGCTCGTGCGCGAGCTCTTCGCGCGGCTTGTCTTTGTTGAACTGGATGTATGACCACGCCGCGCCGTTGCAGCCTTCGCTGTAGCGGCCGACGGTGATGCTGCGATCGATCTCGACGAGTGCGATGTCGAGCCGCGAGTCACCGCCGAGCGCGGCGCCGAGCCAGCCGTTGCCTTCATCGGGCAACGCCTCGCGGCCCAGGAGCGCGGTGAGTTTCGGCCAGATGACGTTGTCGATCTCAGCAGCGAATCCTTCGGCTTTGAGTTTGTCGAGTGCGTTGCTCGACAAGTACCAGACTTTCACTTTGCCGTTGGCCGTCGGAACGAACGCCCAGTCGAAGCTCAGCGGACAATCGGTACACGGCCGCTCGACACCGAAGCCGTACGGTGTGATCGCGTGCAATGCGCGCGTGCGAGCTTGTTCCTGCCGCAGTTGCCACCAGCTGTTTTGATGGAACGGAGGAATGAGGTAGGGCGCGACTTGCTGCTGGATGTCCACCGGCAGCGTCGGGTATTTCGACGCGACTTCGGTGAGGTAGAGCGAATCAGTGATCCCGGTGTCATCGCCACGCAGCGTTTGCGGCAGGCGAGGATCGCCGTAGAGCGCGAAGACTTTGTAGAGCATCGCCTGATCGGCGTTGATGTGATTCGCGGCCAGTTCCTGATCGATGCGATCGAAGGTCGTGACCTGCACTTCCGGCGGCGCGGAACGCACGGAGCGACGGCGCTCCTGCGCGGACGCGCTGAGGAATGAGCACAGGCAGAGGAGAACGACGAGTGTGCGAATGAGAGAGCGCAACGAAAGACCTCCAGAGAAAGCGCATCGTCGCGATGGGCGCTTACGTGTTGCTTACGGCCGGCACGGCCGACGGAGCGCCCCCGCCAACGTCGGCTGGGTCGGCGGGGCCCCCCCCCCCCGCGGGGGGTTTACCGCGCACAGGGGGCGGCCGGGCCCCCGGCGGA
>JBQCJC010000634.1:0-14202 GCA_051953135.1 Thermoanaerobaculia bacterium
TCTTCCATGGGACTGCCGGCACTCAATGGATTCATCGGCGAGTTCATGATTCTTCTCGGCGTCGCGAATTCCACTGCCTACGGCACGATCGCAGTCGCGGTCTTTGCAGCGGTTGGAATCGTCCTCGGTGCCGCATATCTCTTGTGGCTCTATCAGCGCGTGTTCTGGGGACCCTTGGATAATCCCGAAAATGCGACTGTAAAGGACGTTAATCGTCGCGAGCTCGGTCTCATGATCGCGCTGATTGCATTGATGATCTGGCTCGGCATTTATCCGAAGCCGTTCCTCGACGTGCTCGAGAAACCGGTCGATTACGTGGTGCAGAAAGTCGAACCGACGTATTTCGAACAGAAGCCGTTGACGTATCCCGCAACGCCCGCCGCCCCGACTGAAGAGCACCATGAGGTGGCGTCGAAATGACCTGGGGCGACGTCGTATACATCCTGCCGGAGATTCTGCTCACAATCGGCGCATGTCTGCTGCTCATTGCGCCGGTCATCGGAATGCGACGCACGGAATCTTCGAGCGCGAAGTGGGCGATGCTCGCGTTGCTGGTACTGACCGCGATCGCGGTCGTTGCATGTTCGAACGTCGTCGCGAATATCGATCAGTCGCGAGGCTTCGCGTCGATGTTCGCACTCGACGCGTTCTCGATTTTCTTCAAACTGCTGTTCATTGTGACGATCGCCGGCGTCGTATTTCTCTCTGACGAATATCTGCGCGACTCGCGTTATTCGCCCTGGGAGTATTACTCGCTGATGTCGTTCGCGCTCTGTGGCATGTTCTTCATGGCCTCAGGGATTCATCTCGCGACGATTTACGTCGGCCTCGAGCTCATGTCGTTATCGAGCTACATCCTCGCGGGCTATTACAAGAACGAACAGAAGAGCACTGAGGCGGCGATGAAGTACTTCATCCTCGGTGCGGCGAGCTCCGCGATCCTTCTGTACGGAATCTCATTGATTTTCGGCGCGGCGGGCTCGCTCAATCTTCTGGCGATCTCCGACGCGATGGGTTTGCAGGTTTCAAACGATGCCTTGATGTTCGGCATCATGCTTCTCGGCGCCGGATTGTGCTTCAAGATCGCGGCGGCGCCATTTCACGTCTGGACGCCCGATGTTTATGAAGGCGCTCCGACGCCGATTACCGCATTCTTATCGACAGCATCCAAAGCCGCAGCGTTCGCGATTTTCGCGCGCATCTTCTATGTCGGCATGCACTACTTCCACCTTGATTGGCAGTATGTGCTCGCGGTGATCGCCGCGCTGTCGATGATCATCGGCAATCTCGCCGCAATTACGCAGGACAACATCAAGCGCATGCTCGCGTACTCGTCGATCGGACACGCGGGTTATGTGCTTCTCGGCATCATTTCTGTGAGCGAGATGGGATTACGAGGCATTCTCGTTTATTCGGTTGTTTATATCGCCGCGACACTTGGAATCTGGGCCACAGTGCTCACGCTGCAGCAACACGAATATGCGGGCGAGCAGGTCAATGACTTTGAGGGATTACACAAACGTGCGCCGTGGCTTGCGTTTGCGATGATCGTTTTTCTCCTGTCGTTAGGCGGCATCCCGCCGACTGCTGGCTTTATCGGTAAGTACTTTCTCTTCTATGCCGCGGTTGGCGCCGGATTTGGCTGGCTCGCGATCATCGCGGTGCTGATGTCGGCGGTCTCGATGTTCTTCTACTTCCGCATCGTCATGGCGATGTACCTGAAGGAGGGGAGGGAAGCCGAGGTCGTCGGCGGGACGTCGTTGCGCGTGGTGGTTGCTGCATGTGCGCTCGTGACGCTGATTTTCGGTATTCTCCCCACGCCACTGATCCAGCAGGCGGCGAGCTCCGGAGCGGGGGTCGCAGCCCGCGCCGCGGTGCTCACGAATGGAACCCGATAACCCGAACCCGGATAAGAACGCCGACAAGCGTCGCGAAGCGCATCAGCTTCTCGAGGCGTCGGCGCTCGCGTGGATGTTTCCGATCGCCATCGCGCTTGGTGCGTTATGGGGTTGGGGAATGGACAAGTGGTTCGGAACCTGGCCCTGGCTCACCGCGATTTTCACCGGCTTCGGCGTGATCGCCGCGTTCATCAACCTGTTTCGGATCGGCATGCGCGAATGACGCCGGAGGAGCCTGCGTGGTACGACCGCGAGACGGCGGCCGACGTGCTGCGGCGGATCAAACGGAACGCCTTGATCGCGGCGGTGATTTTCGCGGTTTTTTGCACGTTTTCCGGTGGATTTCAAGGCTTCCTCGGGTTGACTTGCAGTGCAGCGGTCACTATGATCAGCTTCCTTTGGTTGGAGGAGATTGTTGCAGTTCTCCTTCAACCGGCGGCACACCTGCACGCTCGGAGGCTGACGTTGCGTACCCTGGCGCGCTTCGCTCTCCTCGGTGTGGCGCTCTCGGTCACGATCATCATTGCTCGTTTCAATGCGGTAAGTGTGCTGCTGGGGTTCTCAATCATCGTGGTGGGAATCTGCGGCGAAGCTCTGTACTCCGTGTACCGCAGCTTCGCCGGTTAGAGGTCAGTAAAGGGGTCCATGGAACACGAACATTCAATACTTTATGAGCCCTTCAACAAGGTGATGCACGCCATCGGGCTTCCGTTCGACGTGCCCGATCACGTGATCATGGCCCTGTTGGTGCTGCTCATCAGCTGCATCGTTTTCCCGCTCGCGTCGCGCAAATTCAATCGCGACAATCCGGGCGGCTTTCAGCATTTCCTCGAAGTGATCGTCTCCGGCCTAAAAGGTCTGATGGAAGACATCATCGGCCACGGCTCGTCGGGGAAGTATCTCTACATCATCGGCGGCTTCGCCTGTTTCATCTTCGTCTCCAACATCTTCGGGCTGTTCTTTTTCCTGCAGCCCCCGACCGGCAATCCGAACACGACGTTCGGCCTCGGCCTGACCGCGTTTCTCTACTACAACTGGCAGGGCATTCGCGCGCAGGGACTCGGTCACTACATCAAGCACTTCATGGGGCCGATGCCCGCGCTTGCGCCGCTGATGTTCCCGATCGAATTGATCGGACATTTCGCGCGCATCCTTTCGCTGGGCATGCGTCTCTTCGGCAATATCTTCGGTGAGCACACGGCCACCGGCATCTTCATGGGCATGCTGCCGTTCGTGCTGCCCTGGCCGATGATGGGTCTCGGCATCTTCGGCGCGTTCCTGCAGACGTTCGTCTTCATCATGCTGACGATGGTGTACATCGGTGGCGCCGTCGCGGTGGAAGAACACTAGATCTCAGAAAAACCTACGGGTTCGTAATTCGAAAAGGAGGAAGTTCAAGTGACCAAGAAGCACATCATCCTGTTCGTGCTCCTCGCGCTGTGCGCGGTTGCCGCGTTCGGCCAGGAGGGCGGTACGACTCCGACGACGACGACCGCTGCCACGTCCAGCGTTCGCTGGGGCGTCATCGGCGCTGCATTCGTTCTCGGTATTGCCGCTGCCGCGGGTGCCATCGGCCAGTCCCGCGCGATCGTCGCGGCTTGCGAAGGCATCGCGCGTAATCCGGGCGCTGCCGGCGCGATTCGTCTCGCGATGATCATCGGTCTCGCGCTCATCGAGTCGCTCGTCATCTACGCGCTGCTCATCGCGTTCTTCGTCTACCAGCTGTAAGACGCGGTTTCGCAGAGGTTGCATTCAAAGCCCGGCGCCTCACGGCGGCCGGGCTTTTTTGCGTTCGGGCAACGTCTTTGCTGAGTCAGCTCAATCGGAGGTATCTCGTGAGCTGGTTCAACCTGTCATTTCTCGGCTGGCTGATCGTGATCGTGGCGCTGGGCCTGGTCGCGTATCGCTATGACGTCCCGGCGTTCTGGATCGGCATCGGCGCGTTGTTGCTCCTCGGCGTCGGCATCATCACGTCCGTGAAGCATTCGAAGCCGCGCATTTAGCCGATTTGGTGGCCGCAGAATCGAGCGTTTAAACGCACAGCGCGTGCGCTCGGGACCTATGCCCCTGCTGCTGTGCGCGCAGGCAACAAAAAAGCCGGCGCTTTCGCGCCGGCTTTTTTGTGTGAGTGAGTAGGAGCTACTCGGTTGAACGCTGTGTTTAGTGCTCGCTGACGAGGCGGCGAAGCGCGTCGACCGCGGCGCCCGCGGTGATCTGTGAATCGAGCGTGATCTGCTGCGACTCGCTCCACGCGCCGTCTTTCATCACGACGTAACGGAGCGCGTCTTTGTCGGTCGTGAAGAACGCCATGCGATCGTTGTCACCGTAGAGGCCTTCCATGCGGCCCTGCGGTGCGACGACGAGCGTCGGAGTCGTGCTCGCGCCTTCGCGGCGACCAACCGGCACGCGCAGGCGGCCTTCGGCTTTCGCTTTGAACGGATTCACGCGCACTTCGTGGATTTTCTGAGTCTTCTCATCGCCGAACACGACGAGAACGCTGTCTTGCTTGGGCGAGGTGAAGAGGAGGGGCTGCGAGAGTGCGTCGGAGGTGACGGTTTCGGTGGCCGGTTCCATGTCCGCGCGAGCGATTTCGCGAAGATCGAGAGCGGCCGGGGCTTCAGCGACGACGCCGTTGACGATCGTCAGCATCTGATACTGCGCAAACCATTCGCCGAGGTGCGTGTCCCATTCCCACCATGCGGCGTGAACGGAGATGCCGGACCGGAGGACTTTCTCGTCCTCGTCGTAATACTTGCGGGTGACGGCGATGCGGAGATTCTTGCGAAGATCGAACACGCGGCCGCCGAACTGCGTCGGCTCGCTCCATGCGCCATTCGCATCGCGCGACGCGAAGAGCAGCTCGCTGCCGGTGATCGATTTGCTGTGAATCCAGAAGACGAAGAGCATTCCGGAGTCCGCGTCGTACGCCATCGTCGCATCCGTGTGCGAACCATCGACGAGCGTGGCCGGGATCATTTCTTTCTTCGTCTCAGTGCCCTGACGCAGCGTCAGGAACAGGTGAGAGTCAGCAACCGTGGTGATGTCTACCGGACCGGAAGTGACTTCCGTGTCGATGGTGAACAGCGTGCCGGTCGGCGTGAGCAATGTGTCGCCCGCGCTCGCGATAACGGGAAGCGAAAGCAAGGCGACGAAAAGCAAAAGCTTTTTCATAGTTTGAGGTTCACCATCGACCGGAGGTCGATCGCATACAGCAGATTTTTGAGATTGCGGAACTGCGGGTAGAACTTCGCCAATTCGGAGAAGTGGAAATCCGCCGCCTCTGCGTCGCCGGACTTGTAGCAGGCTTCGCCGAGGAGGTAGTGAGCGTTGCGAATTTGACGCGGATCGCGTGCGACTTCGAGTCCGCACTCGCCGAAGAAGCGCGCTTTCTCGAACTGGCCCGCGCCGACATAGCCGTAGCAAAGGTCGATGTACGCCTCGGCGCGGCCGATCGGATCGGTGAGCAGTGCGAGCGCTTCATGCACGCGCGCGAGACCTTCTTCGGTCTTGCCATCGAGAAGCAGGCAGTAGCCGAGGTTTTCGAGCGCGTAGCTGTGCGACAGATCTTTGTCGCGGTTCTCGGCGGATTCTTCGCCGATCGCGAGTGATTCTTCGAAGCACTGGATCGCGGTGGCGATCTGCGAGTCGAGCTCGTAGATGTTTCCGAGTTCCAGGAGAACGATGCGGCGCCACGACGGTTCGCTCGCTTCATCCGCGGTGCGGAGCGCAAGTTGACCGTAGAAGAGTGCGCGCTTGAGATCGTTCTCGAGGCGGTACTTGTACTGCAGCGCGTACGCGGCGAGATAAACGTGGCGCACGCTGCGACGGCGCATGATCACGCGCGGAAGCTCCTGCACTTCAGGTCCCGAGCGCTCGAGCGCAATCATCGCGTCAGCTTTGTTGATCGTGATCAGCTCGCGGAGATCTTCATCGTCCGTGAGTGCGAGGGCTTCGTCGTAAAGGCCGAGCGCATCTTCGTACTCGCCCGCACGAACGCGTGCGAGAGCCGACTGGCGCAGCTCTTCGATTCTTTCTGTGAGTTCCATATCGCTACGCATCCACCCCTCCGCTCTCCCCACCCTCGAAATCATCTTCCTGACTGCGTTTGAATTCAATAAAACTTTCGACTTCTTTCTGCGCAGCAGGACTGAGGGACCGGAACTTGTCCAGAACCGAATTGGCGCGACTGGTCTCGTCGAAGAAATCGCCGATGCTGAGATCGAAGCACTGAAGGATCTTGAGCAGCGTGTCCAGGCCGACTTTGTATTCACCCTGTTCCATGCGGGACAGGTCTGATTGATGAATCCCGATTTTCTCGGCAAGCTCCACCTGTGTCAGCTTGCGCTGTCTGCGGAGCTGCCGGATCTTGCGTCCGACGAGTTCGAGTTGTGCTGGCCTGTTCATCGCGGTTTCGTTGACTTTTATGCTATTGAACAATAAAGTGCCCGAAAATTCAATATGCGGGCCGACGCTCCGCAGTGTCAAGCCCGGAGGTTCCGCCCACGTACGCGACACTCCACCTCCTCCGGGAGCTCATCAAACGCGATTTCCACGCTCGTTTCACCGGTTCCGCTCTGGGCGTGGCCTGGGCCGTCCTTCAGCCACTGAGTCTCGTCGCGCTCTACTGGTTCGTCTTCACGTACATGATTCCGGGCGGACGCGCCGGTGGTACGGGCGATTTCTACATCTATTTTCTCATCGCCGGCTTGCTACCGTGGCTCGGGATCAATGAGGGATTGCTCCGATCGACGACCTCCATCGTTGAAAATGGCGCGATCGTCCGCCGGTTGCCGCTCCGCAGCGAATTGCTCGTCGTCGTTCCGAACGCCTCGGCCCTGATCTTCGAGTGCATCGCGCTTGCGATTTTTCTGACGGTCATCATCGCGCGCGGCATGTCCCTTCATTATTTATGGGTATTGCCCATCGCGCTCCTGCTGCAGCTCGCGTTGCAGATCGGCGTCGGGTTCTTTCTCGCGGCGACCTACGTGGTTTTTCGTGATCTCGCGCAAATCCTCGGTTTTTTCCTCTCGATCCTCTTCTACCTCAGCCCCATCCTCTATCCTGTCGGTGGACGGTTCGAGAAGTTCTTCTTCTGGAATCCCCTGACCGCGCTGCTCGGTTTGTTTCGCAGCGCCATGCTGGCGTCGCCGTTACCTGATGTCGCCTCGATCGTCTTCTTACTGACCGTGGCGGCTTCGGGACTTGTTGTGGGCCTGCTGTTCTTTCGGCGCGCCCAGCCGACGCTGGTCGATCTCATTTAACCCTGTCAGGAGCAAAGAATGTCTCTTAGGAAAGTCCTCCTTTTCATTGCTCTCGTCTCGCTTCCGGCCTTGATTCTCGCCGGCCAGAGCGCGACGAGTGCGAAAGCGCCGGCGACAACGGCGAGTGCCGCCACCGCGAGCTCACAGATCGAAGGAGGAGCGCCGCGCTACATCAAGCCGGAAACGCAGGAAGAGCGCATGAAGCGTCTCGACACGAACGGTGAAGATCCGGGGCCGAATCCTGATCCGGAGAAACTCTGGACACGCAAGGGCGGCCGCCAGTTCAAGATCGCGCGCTTCGAGCGCCGCTGGGCGAAGTACGACTCCGAGCCGGGCTACGTTCGTCCGCTCGGCATGGTGAACTTCGCCGACGAGATCTATCAGGAAAACGACAAGTACGTGTGGGTGTGGATGGAAGAAGTCGCGCCGCTCAGCGAAGAAGAGCGCGATCAGGCCGCGAGCAACGCGAAATACTTCAACATTCCGCAGGAAGGCATCGACTACCTCGCGAAAGTCCGCGATGACTTTTCGCCGCTCGATCCGCCTCAATCGAATGTCACGTTGAAGTTCGAGGAAGCATCGGAAGGTCTTCCGGTTGGCGGCTCGTGGCGCAACTCGCTCGCTGTCGCCGACATGAACGAAGACGGCTTCCCGGACATCATCACGACCGCGCAGCGCGCTGCGGGCAGCAACGTCCCGACGATTCTTCTCGGTGATGGCAAGGGTCACTGGTCGGTTTGGAAAGACTACAAGTGGCCGTCGCCGATCAACTACGGCAGCGTCGTTGCGGCCGACTTCAATAAAGACAAACACATGGACCTTGCGTTCGGTCTGCACCTTTCCGGTGTGGCCGTGTACTACGGCGACGGCAAGGGCAAATTTCGCGAGGCGGCGAATCTGAAGCGCGACTTCCCCTCGCGTCGAATCATCGTGACGGATGTCGATCGTGACGGCTGGCAGGACATCGTGGCCATCAGCGAAGGTCCGATGGGTCGTGGCCGCGATTTGAAAGGCGAGACCTACACGAATCTGCGCGCGTACCTCAATCGCAACAAAGGCGAGTCATGGGAAGGGAAGAATCTCGCGCCGGAGAAGTCGCTCGTTTCGGGTGACTGGTTGTCGGCGGGAAATCTGAACGGCGACAAGTACCCTGATTTCGTCGGTTCGAGCATTTACTTCGATAGCACGCAGACCGTGTACCTGAGCAAAGGCCCGCTTCAGTACGAGATGTTCGATGGAAAGGGCACGATCATCCCATTCCGCTCGTACTACCACGCAAACACGATCGGCAAATTCAGTTCGAAGGATCGCGATGACGCGATCGTCGCGAGTTACCGCGTGTGGCCGGCGAAACTCGATCCGAAAGTCGTTCCGCTGCCGCCGCTCGAGGAAGTGGTGAGCATCGATCGCATTTCATTCACCGGTGCTGAGGCGAAACGTACGTCGATCATGCGCTGGAAACCGGATCGTTCAATCTGGGGTCTGAACAGCGGCGACTTCAATAAAGATGGGAATCTCGACATCATCTTCACGCGTCATGAGCCGCGCGAAGCCGTGATTCTCCTCGGCGATGGCAAGGGAGATTTCACTCGCGCCACGATCGAAGGCCTGACGCTTCCGCCGCTCCGCAACTATGACGTCAATGTCTCAGACGTGAATGGCGACGGGCGTCCGGACGTGGTTCTGATGTATGAATCGGAGTCCGGATCGGGCCTTGCGAAGAAGAATGGCCGGATCCAGGTCTTTCTGAATCGGGGAGCCGTTGTCGGTCAGTAAACGGAAAATCCGTTGCAGCAGGGCTCGTTCGCGAGTATAGTGCGCAGGATCGGTTCACCGGATATGGTGTTATCGCATAGAACGGCCCATCAGCTATTGACATTGCGAATATTTCGGCCTACTTTGTAGCAGTTCAATCGGACGGGCATCCGATTTTGCTCTCAAAGCATTTTGTAAAAGAATGAAAACACTGAACGCGGAGGTGATCGTATCGTCTGGATCGGGTGAGCCAAAGCCTTCGTTCGTTTTCACTAATCATTGAAGTGTAGGAGATAGAAATGAAGAAACTTACCGTTTGGGCTCTGTTGGCCATGCTGGTCATCGCGGGCTCGGCGTTTGCGGCCCCGGTGGGCGTCGTCGGTAACGCGACGTTCGACACGGGCAACCCGACGACGACCGACAACGATGACAGCTGCGACATCGGCGTGGCGCCGGCCGCTACGCTGCTGCTGCCGTACTTTGAGGTTTCTCAGAGCGGCAACGAGACGACGCTGTTCACGATCACGAACACGTCGGCTGAAGAGCAGATCGCGCACGTGACGCTGTGGACCGATTACTCGTTCCCGGTCATCGACTTCAACATCTACCTGACCGGCTATGACGTTCAGGCGATCAACCTCCATGACGTGATCTGGCGCGGCATCATCGCTCCGGAGCTCGGCACGGGCACGGACGTCTCGGACGTCGGCGATTTCTCGGTGGACAACCCGGATCTCGACCTCGACAACTGCGACGAACTCCCGGGTCGTGTCGGTGACGTCTATGCGCTGCGTATGCAGCGTGCGTTCACCCTCGGCAGCGTCGCTGCCTTCGGTAGCTCGCCGGCTTGCGCCACGATCGGTGGTCAGCACACCAACGCCGTTGGTTATGCGACGATCGACGTTGCGAACGTCTGCTCGATCAACCTTCCGACGTCCGCGCAGTACTTCGCGACGGAAATCATGTTCGACAACGTCCTCGTTGGTGACTACCAGCAGGTCAACAGCACGAACAACTTCGCCCAGGGCAACCCGATGGTCCACATCCGTGCGATCCCTGAGGGTGGTCTCCCGGGCACCGCGGTCGACACCAACTTCGACCGCACGTTCTACAGCCGCTACCAGCCGCTCGGCGGTGGCCTCTTCGGTACGGCCGACCGTCGTCAGCCGCTTCCGTCGGTCTTCGCTGCTCGCTGGATCAACGGTTCTGCGTCTGACTTCCAGACCAGCTACAAGATCTGGCGCGAAGGCGTCGTGACCGCGGGTTCGGTTTCCTGCTCGTCGTGGCCCCTGAACGTCACCTCGATCACTGAGACGGTTATCTTCGACGAAGAAGAGAATCCGGAAGGCGCCGCTCCTTCGGAAGTCATCTCGCCGCCGCTCACCACGACCTACATCCTGCCTGAGACCTCGCTTACCCGTGTGACGGATACGTCGGTGTTCCCGCGTCCGACCACCGGTGCGGTCGCTGGTTGGGTGTACCTCAACCTTGACAACAACGAGGCCGATGACATCGCCTCCCAGAACTGGGTCGTCGTCTCGATGCGCGCAGAAGGCCGTTACTCGGTCGACTTCGACGCAGCGTGGCTTGCGAACGGTTGCTCGGCGGCCTTCGGTACCTCTGAAGTCAACGTTCCGGGCGGTGTCGTGATCGGACCCGCGGTTGCGGAAGACCCGACCAACCCGGTCGAGAACTTCAACCCGTAATCCTCATCACAATCGCAGTAGCCGAGAGGCGGGCTGGATTTCCAGCCCGCCTTTCTTTTTGCTCGCTCGAGCGCAGCGCCCGTACGATTCACTCGCTTCGCTGGATCGACCAAAAAAATCTTGCAATGCTTTGACAGCTGCTTACAATAACGTTCGTCCTCACGTCCGTCACTCTGTCTCGACAATCACCGGGGGTGTCAATTTGAAGTTCACTTGGAAATTCGTGATCGCTTCGCTCGTCGTTGCGCTCGCGGCCAGCTCTGCGTTCGCGCAGAATTATCCGATGCCTGGCAGCGCGTCCGCGGCGCCTGTGATCTGCACGAACTGCGAAGGCTCGAATGCCTCAGGCGAATTGAATAAAGGCTTGCCGACGTACCCGTATCGCGCTCCGATTACGAGGTTCGTCGGCCGGTACGTGGACTCCAGCACCACACTTTCCATTCAGCACGTTGGTTTCCGCACTGCGCGCTCCGGCCGTAATCGTTTTGCCGGTTCGCAGCGCGGCAGCGTTCCTCCGCGTGCGTATCTCACCGTTGGCGAGTGCGTAGGCGGATATACGATGCCTGCGCTGTTCGACACCGTGCTTCCGAGTGCGATGGAGTCGGTCGGTGCCGTTTCAACCGGCTCGCGAGTCGCCGGCACCGGACGCGATCCGCTCGAAAAAATTCAGATGTTCGACTCGTTCATCTATCCAGAAGCGACGATGTCCGGCTGGAAATGGCAGTTGTTCGATACGCAGCACACGCTTGGCGATTTCGATTTCGACGATCGCGGAATGGTGTACGCGGCGTTCCCGCCATATGGCTGGGCAATCATGCGAGACGGCGCCACCGGCGGAAGCCACATGGCGTTTCAGTGGCAGGATTGGGAAGACAAAACCATTCCGCAGCCGTACAAAATCGTTTCGCTCAAAGTCGGCAATCGCTACTACGTCATTACGAGCGAAACCAGCGCCACGAAGCATATGCGCTGGGACGTGACGGACGCCACGAATCCTACGGTCAGCGCTACGCGCACGGGCCCGTCCTGGGGTATCGGTGCGTGGGCGAAATACGAGGCCGGTCAGCGCTTCGCCTATATCGGCGGGGACGGTCTCGTTCACATTTGGAACTACTCTGACTTCGTCTCGAGCGGCCAGGAAATCATTTCGTTTCCGATGTCCACCGGTCGAGCCGCTCTTGATATCGCGTTCGACGAAAACGGCACGTTGTGGGTCGCCGAGACCGATCCTCTACGTGTCAACACGAATGTCCTCACGAAGATCACTCCGAGCGGATCCACTTACGTTCGTCAGACATTTGATATTTACGGCAAGAAGTTTTCGCCGAAGTACATCAGTGCCGGCGGCGGATTCGTCGCACTCGCAGGCAGCAGCACCATTTACAACGGTGCCAGCGGCCTCGATTTGATCCTGCTGAAAGTCAACGGCGGTGTTCCGACGAAGGTTGACACCGACGACTTCTTCACGAAGTACTACCACACCGCGCCGTCGGGATACGCACAGCCTCCGGTCAATGGTGGCTACACCAGACTGCAGTCCGGTGTCGCGCTTTATAAATGGGAAGGAAAGGTCTACCTCTTCTACAGCGCATTCGGACTCGGTGACGTTTACGAGCTCGAAGGCAGCGATTCGATCTCCGTTCAGATGAAGAC
The DNA here is from genome assembly GCA_051953135.1 of Thermoanaerobaculia bacterium. Lineage (GTDB taxonomy): Bacteria > Acidobacteriota > Thermoanaerobaculia > Gp7-AA8 > Gp7-AA8 > QHVT01. The sequence continues at coordinate 12,274 of JBQCJC010000634.1, forward strand.
GGCGTCCTTCGGCACGGTCAATCCGAACTCGAAGGCGACACAGACGGGTCCCTTCCTCGGCGACATCGTTACGTTCAACGCCAAGAGCTCGAACCCGTCGCAGACGTACACCGTGAATTGGGATTTCGGTAATCCAGATTCCGAATCATTGAACTACAAAGCGTCCAATACCGGTGTTGACGTCACTCACCAATACACCGGTCTCACGAGCGCTACGCAGATCTCACAGGCGAAGAGCGTCACGGTCAGTGTTTCCGGCGATACCTCGATCTCTGCCGCGCTGCCGGTGGCACTCAAGGTTCCGGAAGTTCGCGTCGGCTTCCCGAATGGGGCGAACGCCTGGACCGCGGTTACGAGCGCAAACGCCGCCGCGAACCTGAAAGCTGTTGCCGGGCAGGTATTCACTGATGCCTCGGACGGCTCGGTCGAAAGCCACTTCGGCACCTGGAACATCGATGGCGTAGACACCACGATCAATCCCAACGCCACGGTGCCGGTTGGCGCGCTTGGCCAGCACACGGCGAGGCTCACCGCAAGCTACGGCCATTACGACAGCCGATTCACGATCACCAAGCCGTACAACACCGCCACTGGCAACATCGTCTATACGGTTGTGCCGTTCATGGCGAAGATGAATACTCCGGTGAAGTCGGGGACGAACGTCACGTTCTCCGGCACCGGCATTTACACCACCGACACCTCGATCCTCTCCGCGACGCAGTGGACCGTCACGTGGACGCTCTCCAGCGCCGGCGCGTCCGCCGCGGCGACGCAGTCCAACACAGTTGCTCTCGGACAGATCCCGAATTTCGTTGTCCCGGCTCCGATCGCGCCGAACAGCACGATCACGCTCGACGTCTCCGTCGATCCGACGAAGGTCAATGGTCCTTCGCAGTACGCGAGCACTCAGGAGTCGCAGATTCTTTCGACTCCCGATCCGAAGATCGTCGTCACCGGTTGTGACCACGTAGGCGACCCCTGCCAGGTCACTGCTACGTCGATCTCCGGCGCTTCCACCAGCGACTGGGCCGTGACCTGGACAATCAAGCAGAGCGGTAACCAGATCGCCACCGGCACGACGAACCCCTTTTCGCCGGCGCTCTCGGAAGCTGGTAGCTACAGCGTTTCGCTGAAGGTCGTGAAAACGGTCTTCGAAGCCAAGGCCGCGGACAAGCTGCTGACGGTCGGAGCCGCACTTTGCGGACCGCTTCCGACTGCCGAAGAAATCTCGATCAGCAGCGGTTGCTCGACGAATTGCCAGGCGAACACGGACATCAAGTTCATCGCCTCGTCGCTCGCATACAACTTCCAGGACTGCGATTCATTCACCTGGAACTTCGGTGACGGCGGTACCGGCACCGGCAAGAGCCTCTTCCACAAGTTCACGACGAACAAGACGTACACCGTCAAATTGACGGTCAAGAACGCCACGAATACGACTGGCATCTCGACCACCGAAAGCATCACCGTTGGTTCGTCGAATAACCCCGATCCTCCGCCGCCGACGTGCTCCGCGCCGGACGACGTGATGATCAGCGGCTGGTCGGGTCAGCTCGGTTGTTCTCCGACGCAGGCTTGCAAGGTCGGTGAGCTGATCACGTTCTTCGCGAAGCGCGCGTCCGCGTCCACGTTGTTGTCGTGCGACACCATCGATTGGCAGTTTGGCGACGGAAACTCCACGACGAACAAAGTGCAGACGCGCAACACGTACAACAACCCTGGCACGTACGAGATGTCGCTCGTCGTCACGAACGAGTTCGGCTCGTCGCAGGCGATCAAGCGCAACATCACCATCGTGCCGGACACGAACAGCAGCTGCGCGAATGCTCCGACCGAAGGCAGCATCGTCGTGAAATACGAAGGTGCTACCAGCGGATGCCGTGACACGAACACGACTCCGTGCCAGAAGGGCGAAGCGATCAACTTCCG
>JBQCJC010000635.1:0-14460 GCA_051953135.1 Thermoanaerobaculia bacterium
CGAGCACGCCCCGGCCGGGGCGCGCCGGCCGCCCTGCCTCCAACCCCTCGCCACCGTCCGCCCCGCGACCAGCGAAAACGACTCCCGCTTTCACACCTCGGGCGTCGTACGGGTTTTGGCGGAAACCGCGGAAAAACTGCGGCAGAAGCAGCCGCTGTTTGCACTGGCTTTGGCGGATGCAGGGATCGCAATTGGTCGCGAGCTGCTGAAGAAGCAGTCGTTGCGTAGTGCATCGTATTTAGGCGATGCGTGGAAAGAACGCGCCATCGCACTCGCGTTCATCGGCAAGTATCGCGACGCCGAAGAAGCGTGCAATGAGGCCGTCGCTGCCTATAAATCCGATCCGCATGCAACCGAGCTTGATCACGCCATCGTTCAACTCGTACGTGCAAACTTCTATGTAGAAAGCGATCGCCTCGCCGAAGCGGAAGCCCTCGCTACGTCGGCGGCTACGACATTCCGCCTGTTCGGCGATACGGATCGCTACTTCAGCACGCTGCTGCTCCGTGGAAACATCCTTTATATGCGCCGTGACTATCAGGGCGCGGTTGCCGTATTCGAAGAGCTGATCCCGATCGCGCGGCGAGGGAACGATCTCGCACTGGTTCGCGCACTGACCAACGCCGCGGAATCGCACGTCGCTCTCAATCATTACGCGCTTGCGACGAATTACTTCTCCGAAGCGCGAAGCCTCTGGAAAAAACTCGGATACCAGCTCGAAATCGTTCGCGCCAACTGGTCTCTCGCGAATATCCTCCTCAATACCGGACAAATCGAGAACGCGATCGAGGCGCTTGTCGACGTTCGCAATGATTTCGACGAGCTTGGAGTGGTTAACGACTCCGCGCTGGCGCGCCTCCAACTTGCAGAAGCACTGATCGTCGCAAATCGATCGGACGAAGTTGCGATGGTTCTCGACGGCGTTGCCGTCAGCTTCGCGAACGAAGGTTTGATGCGAAACGCCAATTACGCGCTTGCATGTCTTCGCGAGGCGATCGAATCGAATAATCTCGAAGCGACTCTCATCCGCAGCGTAAGGTTGTACCTCGAAGAGCTGCCCTTCTCGCCTGAGCGAACGTTCGCTCGCTAAGCGCGTACTTCTCCTCCTTTCGCATTTAGGGGAGAAGTGTGTCCATTAATCACTTAATAAACTTTTTTTCATTGAGCCTCTAAAGAACAGCTCCCTTCTGTCACCTCGTCATTGAGGGGCCCCTCCCAACCGCCGGCGCAGCCGGCTCCGAGGAGGGAACATGAAGAGAGAGAGTCACACCCGGAGAACGTTAGCTACTGCTGTCGTCATTTTGATCCTGCTGACCGTGACTCCGATTTACGGTCGCGGAAAAAAAGAAAAGAATCGATCCGAGCCAATCACGATCAGCCGCCTGCTGCTGTGGGTACAAAGCCGGCTTACGCCCCCAATGCCAGAACCCGAGCCAGGCGCTCCAGACAACGGCCAGACCACAGACACAGTCACAACCGACACCACAGACACGACGGATCCCACGGTCACGCCTGACACAACGACGACTTAATCAACACTACGATCAGACACACACCACCCTCGCCTCGTCCCATTCCGAGGCGGGGGTATTTGTGTGTTAGGCCGGATTTCTGTTAGGCGGTGGCGTGGCGGATGTTGTATTTACGGTCCACTCTCAAGACACCTTCAACCTGACTGAGAGAACGCGTGACGCGCTCGAGGTGTTTGAGGTCCGCGATTTCGAGGACGAGTTCCGTCGTCGCTTTGCCGTCGCCGGTGCGGGTTTCCATTTGGCGGATATTGGTTTTCGAGTTGGAGATCGTGGAGACCACGCGTGCCAAGACGCCCTGGCGATCTTCCATCACGAGTTCCAGTTCCACATGGAATTGGGCCTGACGCTGATCCGCCCATTCCACGGCAATCTCGCGATCGGGGTTAAACATGAGATTGCGCACATTGGGACAATTCGCACTGTGCACGGCCACGCCCTTACCGCGCGTCACATAACCCACAATCGGCTCGCCGGGTAATGGATTACAGCATTTCGCGAGATAGGTGAGCAGGTCATCGTAACCTTTGACTTTGATCGTCGCGGTCGACGAAGAGAACGGGAAAATCTTGCGAACGGCTTGTTGCAGGACGCCGGGTTGTTCGATCGGCGCGGAGCCTTTTTCCTTCTGCTCGTCTGTGACGAAGCGCTCGACAATCGAACGCGCGGAGACTTTTCCGTAGCCGACATCCGCATACAAATCATCAAGACGCGGTAATCCGTGATCGGCTAAGACGCCGTCCAGTGCATTTTCGGCGACTAATTTACGCCACTGCACCTTATATCGCTTCGCCTCGCGCTCAATGAGCTTACGGCCTAACTCAATGGAACGATGCTTCTGCTCGGTATTGAGCCAGTGCCGGATCTTGTGCTTCGCGCGCGACGTCGCAACCATGTTCAGCCATTCGCGGCTGGGCGTCTGCGTCGGGCCGGTGAGAATCTCGAGAATGTCGCCGTTCTTGAGCTGCGTGCGTAAGGGCACGAGTTTCCCGTTTACGCGCGCGCCGACACAATGATTTCCGACATCCGTATGAATGCGATACGCGAAATCCAGCGGCGTCGCCCCACGCGGGAACGCAAACACGTCCCCCTTCGGCGTAAACGTGTAAACCTCGTCGGGATAAAGATCGATCTTCAGTGAATTAAGGAAAACTCGCGGGTCCTTAATCTCGTGCTGCCATTCGACGAGTTGTCGCAGCCAGAGGAAATTCTTATCGTCCGGATGCGCGCCGACGCGGCCTTCCTTATACTTCCAGTGCGCCGCGATGCCCTGTTCCGCAATGAGATCCATTTCCCGCGTACGGATCTGCACTTCGAACGGCTGCCCTTTTTCCGCGACTACAGTCGTATGCAGTGACTGATAGAAATTCGGCTTCGGCATCGCGATGTAGTCCTTGATCCGGCCGGGAACAGGACGCCAGAGCTGATGAATGATGCCTAACGCCGCATAACAGTCTTTTACGGAGGGCGTAATGATGCGGAACGCGAGATAGTCGTAAAGCTGACCGATATCGATGTCCTGACGGCGCATCTTCGACCAGATCGAATACATCGATTTGACGCGGCCGTAGACCTCGCCTTCGATCTCGTTTTCCTTGAGCTTTCGGGTCAATAAGTCACGAATGCGATCGACGACATCGCCGCTGATCGCCATCTTCTCCGTGACTGCTTTATCCAGTTCCTCGTATTCGCGCGCATGGAGATAGCGGAGCGATAAATCTTCGAGCTCGGCTTTGATGGCGCCCATGCCGAGGCGATTGGCGATGGGGGCGTAGATCTCCATCGTTTCCTTGGCGACGGCAATGCGCTTCTCTTCCTGCAGGTATTGCAGCGTGCGCATGTTGTGCAGACGATCCGCGAGCTTCACCAGCACCACACGCAGATCCGAAACCATCGCCAGCAGCATCTTGCGGAACGTCTCGGCCTGCTGCTCTTCCTTCGACACGTACGCGTAGCGCGAAATCTTCGTCACGCCGTCGACGAGCTCGGCCACCTGCTCGCCGAACATTTCCTGCAGCGTTTCCTTCGTCGTGAGCGTGTCTTCAATGACGTCGTGCAGCAGTCCGACCGCGATCGATGTTTCGTCGAGCCGCATGTCCGCGAGGATGTACGCGACGTTCAGCGGATGAATGAGATACGGCTCACCGGAGCTGCGCACCTGTCCGCGATGTTCTCGCGCGGAGAAGATGTACGCCTTCTGCAGCAACTCCTCGTCGAAGTCGGGTTTGTACTGTTCGACCTTATCGAGGATGTCTTCGAACCGGATCATGGAGTGGCGAGTATAACGGCGCGAACGGGCCCGGCGTTCCCATGCGCACGGCGTGCAGGCACGCGTCGTGCTCCCTCCGCTCAGCCGTAAGCAACCGGACGGCGCGTCGCCGGACCGGGGGCGCGGGAAAGACTTAAAGGAGGTTGTTCGTGTCCAAGCGTCTCTCGAAATCCATTTTGTTTTTTGTGGTCCTGCTCGTTGCGATCACCGCAGTGCCGGTGTTCGCAGGCCCGGTTCCTTCCAAGACCGCGGTCAATCAGAGCCTCGACTCTCGCGATGCCGACCTGCAGGTCGTTCGCGAAGTCGCCAGCAACGAGGACATCAAGGCCGTCCTCGCGGCAAACGGCTTCACCCAGGCGGAAGTCGATCAGAAGCTCGCGCAGATGTCGCCTCAGGACCTTCATCAGCTCCGCTCGAATCTCGAGCAATTGCAGCCCGCCGGCCTCACCCGTCAGGAATGGATCTGGATCAGCATCGGCGCCATCGCCGCGCTGCTCCTCGTCATCGTTCTGGCCGACTGAGCAACCCCGTGCGGTATTGAAGGACGGGCGGGCTCCGACACGAGCTCGCCCGATTTGCGTGCAATGAAAAAACTGCTGCTTCTCGCTACGGCGCCACTCCTCCTCACCTCGTGCGTGTACTGGACTCCGATGTCGCGCGCGACGTCGAATCAAGCCACGGTCATTCCCGATGTTCCGATGCAGCGCTGGGACATCAAGTCGTGCGGCGCGGGCTCGCTCACGGCGGTGCTGCAACGTCACGGCGACACGCGCACGATGAAGGAGTGGGAAGCAGAGCTCCCGAAAACGCGCGGCGGCGTGATGTCGATCGATCTCGTGCACGCGGCGCGCTCGCGCGGCTACGACGCGAATCTCGTCACCGGCTCGCGCGAGATCATTGATGCCGAATTGCGCGCGAACAATCCGGTGATCCTGATGTTGAAAGTGATTCAGGCGCCGGGAAAGAGTTACGACTTTTTCCACTACATCGTGCTCGATGGCTACGATCCCGCGAGGAAGCTCTATCGCACGCAATTCGGCGACGGCCACGCGCGATGGACGACGCTCGAGCGTCTCGCGCCGGCGTGGAAGTCGACGAAGAACGCGACGATCGTCGTGCACGCGAAGGATCCGAATGCGGACGCGATCAAAATGGCAGTGCAACTCGAGGAGCAGGGCAAGTTCGCGCTCGCGGCGCAGTCGTATCGCGAGATTCTGCAAAAAGATCCCACCTCTCTCCTCGCCTGGACAAACCTCGGCAACGCCGAAATGCGCATGGGACGCCGCCCGGCCGCGGAGGAGGCATTCCGCAAAGCGCTCGAGCTCGATCCTGAAGCCGCCGACACGCTGAACAATCTCGCGTGGCTTCTGTACGAAGAAAAGCGCATGGATGAAGCGGAGCCGATTGCGCGCCGCGCGGCAGTTGCACCCGCGCCGGACACGTGGACGCGACTCGACACACTGGCGCGCATTCTCGCGGCGCAAGGCGACTGTGATGAGGCGAAACTGAAGTTCAAACAGGCGCTCGATCAGATTCCCGCAACGCGCACGGATGAGCGCGCGGACATCGAAGCAGCAGCGAGTACCATCGCGTCGTGTTCTCAAAGCGCGCGCACTGGGCCGCCGCCGTCAACGAACTGACGCTCGCGAAACGCGGCCGCACGAATCTTCTCGATCTCACCGAAACGAATCCGACGCGCGCGTCGCTCGCCTATCCACTCGATGAGTTGAGCGACGCGCTCGCACGCGCCGCGCGTGCCTCCTACGATCCCGATCCGCGCGGCTTGCGCAGCGCGCGCGAGGCGCTCGCGATGCACCTGCACTGCGATGCCGATGATCTTTTGCTCACGGCATCGACGAGTGAGGCGTACTCGTTTCTCTTCAAACTGCTTACCGATCCCGGCGACGCGCTGCTCACCGCGACGCCATCGTATCCGCTGCTCGAACATCTTGCGCAGATGGAGCACGTGACGTTGAAAACGTTCGCGATGGAGTTTCATCGTCGATGGGAAATTCACGACGTGCCCATCGATGCGAGGACGCGCGCGATTCTCGTCGTGAATCCGAACAATCCGACGGGCTCATTCGTCTCGCAGGCGGAGCAGGACGCGCTCGCGCGGCACGAATTACCGATCGTGTCCGACGAAGTGTTCCTCGACTATCCGCTCGAAGGTCGCGGAACATCGTTCGTGCGCGAAGACGCGCTCACGTTCACGTTAGGCGGACTCTCGAAATCCGCGGGCCTCCCTCATTTCAAGCTCGGCTGGATTCGCGTGAGCGGTCCCGGCAAACACGAGGCACTCGATGCGCTGGAAATGATCGCCGACAACTATCTTTCCGTCGCGACGCCGGTACAGGTGGCGCTTCCCGAGTTACTGCGCATCGGCGGGAAGATTCGCGAGGCGATCTCGCAGCGCACGCGAACGAATCTCGCGACGTTGCGCGCGATGCAAAATCCGTCGATCGAGGTTTTACCCGTCGAAGGTGGATGGTCGGCCGTGCTGCGCGTCCCTCGAATTCGCACCGACGACGAGCTCGCGCTGCACTTACTCGATCGCGGCGTCGTCGTGCAGCCGGGATACTTTTTCGATTTCGAGCGCGATGGCTATCTCGTCGTTTCGCTGCTGACGAACGAAGAAACGTTCGCAAACGGAGTGGCGGTCATCGCGGCTTCTGCATGACGGTCGTCACGGCTGGCGCGTTCACCGCAACGGATGATCGCGTCGTGACGAACGAGCACATTCGCGCGAAGACTCCCGAGTTCCGGCGCATGAACGTCGCGCTGGTGCTCGCGGCGTTCTGCACGTTCGCGCTGATTTACTGCGTGCAACCGCTGCTGCCGATTTTCGCGGATGCATTTCATCTCACGCCCGCGGGCAGCAGTCTCGCGCTCTCGACGACATCCGCCACGCTTGGCCTGGGGATGCTCGTCGCTGGCGTGTTGGCCGAGGCGTTAGGCAGGAAGAAAGTGATGTTGACGTCGCTGCTTTGCGCGGCGGCATTGACGATCGGAGCTTCGTTCGCGCCGAACTGGACGACGCTGCTCATCCTGCGGACGCTCGCGGGACTCGCGCTTTCGGGCGTGCCCGCGGTGGCGATGGCGTACGTCAGCGAAGAAGTCGATCCACGCTCCGGCGGCCTGGCGATGGGGCTGTACGTCGGCGGCACGGCCTTCGGCGGAATGGTCGGTCGCATTCTCTCGGGCGTCGTCGCCGATCATTCGTCGTGGCGCATCGCGATCGGATTGATCGGCGTGCTCGCATTGATCGCCGCAACGTTGTTCGCGATTCTGCTTCCCCCTTCGCGGCATTTCGTCGCGCGTTCCGTGCATCCGCGCGAAGTACTCGCACGCATGCGCGATCACTTCACGGACGAAGGACTGCCGTGGCTGTTCCTCTGCGGGTTTCTGGTGATGGGCAGTTTCGTCTCGGTCTACAACTACATCGGCTTTCGTCTGATCGCCGCGCCGTATCGACTCAGCCATACCGCGGTGAGCTCGATCTTCGTGATTTACATCATCGGGATGTACAGCTCCGCGTGGGCAGGACAGCTCGCGGCGCGACGCGGTTCGCGCAATGTGTTGTGGATGATGATGATCGTGATGCTCGCGGGCGTCGCCCTCACCCTTGCGCGCCCTCTCCCCTTCATCATCCTCGGCATCGCCACTCTCACGTTCGCATTCTTCGGTGCCCACACGATTCTCAGCGCGTGGATCGGGCGTCGCGCGCTCGAAGCGAAAGCGCTCGCGTCGTCGCTCTATCTGCTTTTCTATTACGCGGGTTCGAGTTTCATGGGCACGTACACGGGCAAGTTGCAGAGCAGCATCGGATGGAACGGCGTGGCCGCGGCGGTGGCCGCTGCATTGACGATCGCATTGACGATCTCCGTTGCGCTACGCCATCTCGAGCCGCGCATGCCGCCGGAGATGTTTCGTCCCGAGCCTGCATAATGCCGCCCGCAATGAGGCAGCACTGGACGCTCGATCCGAACATCACGTTCCTCAATCACGGCTCCTTCGGCGCGGCGCCGCGCGCGGTGCTCGAGAAGCAAAACGAATATCGCGCGCAGCTCGAACGCGAGCCGGTGCGTTTCTTCGTGCGTGAGCTCGAGCCGCTGCTCGATGCCGCGCGCGCGGAGCTCGCACAATTTCTCCATGCCGATTTCGAGGGTCTGGCGTTCGTTCCGAATGCAACGTTCGGCGTGAACTCGGTGCTGCGCTCGCTCGATCTCGACAAACACGACGAGTTGCTCGTCACGTCGCAGGAGTACAACGCGTCGCGCAATGTGCTCGATTACGTCGCCACGGTTGCGGGCGCGAAAGTCGTCGTCGCGGAAATCCCGTTTCCGCTCGCGTCACCGGAGATCGTGATCGAGCGTGTGCTGGAGAAAGTCACGAGTCGCACGCGATTGCTGCTCATCGATCACGTCGTGTCACAGACAGCCTTGATTTTCCCGATCGAACGCATCGTCAAAGAACTGCGCGAGAAAGGCGTCGAGACGCTCGTCGATGGTGCGCACGCGCCGGGATTTCTGCCGCTCGATGTGCGTGCGATCGGCGCAGCGTATTACACCGGCAATCTGCACAAGTGGGTTTGTGCGCCGAAAGGCGCGGCATTTCTCTGGACGCGCGAGAATCGCCGCGCGTCGATTCGCCCGGCGGTGATCAGTCATGGCGCGAATTCAATGCGGCGCGATCGCAGTCGGTATCACATTGAATTCGACTGGATCGGCACCTTCGATCCGTCTGCGTGGCTTTGCGTTCCGGATGCGTTGCAATTCATGGCTGAACTCGTCGACGGCGGCTGGCCGGAGATCATGCGTCGCAACCGCGCGCTCGCATTGAGCGCGCGCGATTTGCTGTGCAATGCATTACAAATCGATCAGCCTGCTCCGGATGAAATGCTCGGTGCAATGGCGGCGATCCCGTTAGGCGGCGGCGACGCTGACTCGCTACAGAACCAATTGCTGTTCGAGTACAACATCGAAGTGCCGCTGATGCCGTGGCCGTCGCGCCTGCTGCGCATTTCTGCCCAGCTCTACAATCGCATCGACGAGTACGAAGAGCTTGCAAAGGCACTGCTTCTGCACCTACGCCCGGCGTAACTGCAAGGAGGTTGTGCAATGAAGTCTCGTACATTGGCCGCGATGTTCGCGGTGCTCTTGCTTTTGATCGCGGCGTGCAGCAAGGAAAACAAAAACACGTCCGGGCTACCCGAGACCGAAACGACCGGGACCGCGCAGGCCGTCTCCGAAACGTCGACGGCATCGGCGACGACGACCGGCGCGACCGGCGGCTCGGTCAGTGCGATGTCGAACGAAGATAAAGAATTCGTCAGTAAGGCCGGGATGGGCGGCTTATTCGAAGTGCAGGCCGGAACGCTCGCACAGCAGAAGGCACAGAGCGCGGACGTGAAGGCGTTCGGCACGCGCATGGTGACCGATCACTCGAAGGCCAATGAAGAGCTGCAACAGCTCGCGACGACGAAAGGCCTCGCGCTGCCGACGGAGTTAGGCGGCGAGCACAAGGCGGCGCTCGAGCATCTGACGTCATTGAACGGCGCGGAGTTCGACAAGGCGTACATGCAGCACATGGTCGAGGATCACGACAAGGACGTAGGCGAGTTCGATAAGGCCTCGACGTCGGCGCAGGATTCGGACGTCAAAGGCTGGGCCGGCAAGACTCTGCCGACGCTCAAGGAGCACCAGCAACTTGCAAAAGAAATCGCGAGAAAAATGAAATAAGAAGTTGAGCTTAAATTCCTACTTTTCCTCCAATGCCGCGAATGCCGTGGGTGGTTTCAATCCCATCCACGGATCATCCAACGGCGTAAGAAACAATTCCTTGTAGACGCGCTGATTGAGCGCGTCTACATCCTCAAACTCGTGGTTTACGAACCACTCGTGAATGCGATAGTGCAGTTCGTATTGATTGAGCACGGTATCGGCGGCGATCGATGTGCGTAATTGATCGAGCGTCGCGTCGTCGATCGTTTGTTTCTTCTTCATCAATTCGAGCGCGGGCTTACTGAACACGACCCGCGCTTTCATCGACTCACTGATCGAGTCCCACATTCCCTGCGGCAGTTCGCGCATCGACATTTTCGGATTGAGGCGCGTCAACACCGGCCCTTCGAGCACGCCTTTCGTGAGTGCTCGTTGTGCGGCCTGATTGGCAGTCGGCCGTTGCGGAACTTCGTACGTCGGCACGATCATCAACCGCTCGCGCGAGCGCATCAGGCGATTCAGCGCGCTCGCGTGATAGCGCTCGAGATCGGTCGATGCATTGAGCAAGGACCATTCGACGAGCTGCGCGCGAAATGCGGCGGGCGAGACCATGCCCGGCAGCGCGTCTAACACGCGGCCGTTTTCATCGAGCAGATAGTGAATGCTGTTGCCCGTGATGGTCTGCCTGATCGTGCGGCCATCGCCGAGGTCGATTGTGAGGCGTGGGACCGGGCGGAGAGATTGCCAGTGCAGCACGAAGTTCTCGCGCATCAGCGGCGCGATCGTCGGATCGGGATAAAGAATCGTACGGAAGAACCGGCTGTTCGCGCAGCTCACTTCCTCGTCGAGACGGCCTAACAACCGCAGCGAAATGATCGTCTTCCCACTGCGCCGCGCCTCGGCCTTCGCCTCGTCCAAATCGGTAAACCAGTGCAGGCCCGAATAACGGCAGTCTTTCTGCGCGCACTCGCGATCGAGCATCGCGTCATCGATTTTCTGGTGATTCAGTTGCGCGGCGACAGACAGCGCGGCGACAAGCGTAAGCAAAGCGGCGATTCGCATGACGTCAACGTGCGTCTCAACGCGAACGTTGTCCGTCTAAGGTCTGTAAAAAGCCGGCAGGAACACGCGAATGCGCGCGCCGCCGCCAGGTCGCGCTTCGGTTCTCAACTCACCGCCATGTCCGCGCACGATGCGATCGACGAGATAGAGACCGAGCCCGAGACCCGCAGGCGCGTTGGTGTCGCGGCCACGGCGAAATGGACGCGGTGTGCGCGACAGCGTCTCCGGAATCCCGGGACCGCGATCGCTTACGGTAATCGCGACGCCGTTTTCCTCACGCGCCACTTCAACGTCAATGCTGCGCTCCGGAACATCGCGCGAAAACTTCTCGGCATTGTCGACGAGATTGTCGACGACGTGATGCAGCGCATCGGGGTCGAATGCGACGTCCGGCAATTCGTCTGCGACGCGTAAGGCCACGGGACAATTCGCCGCTTCGAGTTGCGGACGCAATCGCTCAACGCATTCCTCGACCGCGCGTCCGATCGCTCCGACCTGCGGCTTCAATGAAAACGTTCCGCGCTCCAGCCGCGTCACTTCCAGCACATTCGCAACGACGCGGCCCAGCCGCTCCGTTTGCGAGGCGAGCTCGCGCGCATACGTGATTCGTTTTTCTTCTTCGTCTTCTTCTGCAATGAGATCGCTGTACAGACGCAGCGACGCGAGTGGCGTGCGTAATTCGTGCGCGGCCGTCGCGGCAAAGCGCGCGCGATCGCGGGCCAGCTTCTCGACGCGCGATAACGTCCAGATGACCCCAATGACGACGAGCAGCAGCACGCCGCACACCGCGATGAAATTACGCGCGAATCGCTGTCGCTCCGCGGTCTGTAACGGCGCGGCGAGCGTCGCGTGCCAACCGGTATTCGCGATCGACGTCCCGTCGTTCTTCGGCGTCACCAACGCACCGTCCACAATGGCGCCGTCTTCTAACTGCGTGAGGAATCCCTGCACGAGCGTGCCGGCCGGCGTTTGCACGGCGCGTAAGGCCAGGAGCGCGCGTCGATCGCCGATCGTGACGGTGCGCCACTCGAGATCGCTCGTCCAGATTTTCACCGGCGTCTCTTCGCGTCGCGGCGTGACCGGTGTTTGTTGTGTCGCGCGCGGCGGCGCTTCCTGCTTGAGTTGCTGGAAGACCGCATTCGACGCGACGTTCTGCTGGAACGCATACGGATCGATCTCCTGCACTTTCGGCTCGGAGAATTTCGAGGCGAGTTTCGGCGCGGGCGGAGGTGCGGGTTTGGCGGCAATGCGCGCTTCGAGTTGTGCGATGCGTTGGGCACTCGCACGTTGTTCGCGCGCATCGTCTTCGACGCGCGTCACTAACGGCGATGCCGCTTCGCGAATCGACTTCGCGGAATTCGCGAGTAATTCTCGAATGGCGCGTTGCTCGGCCGCATTCTCGGCATTGAGCTCGGTCAAATCTTCATTGAGCGTCGGCAACGACACCTGCGCGCGCGGATCGATCTGAAAATGCGCTGTAATGAGCGGATTGCCCGTGCCCGTCGCAAGCGGCGACGGCACGACCGACAATCCCTGCGATGCACCCTTCGGATCGTGATAGAGATTTTGATAATGAAACCAGGGCCGCGCGGATTCATTACGACGCAACTCTTCGAGTTGCTGGGTCAGGCGCTCCGCGGCCGTGCGTTCATTGAGTTGCTTCTGTAGTCGCAATTCGGCGTCGAGCGCGCGCTGCGCCGTAACCCACCACGCGCCACACAATCCGCCGACGCCAAACAGCAGCACGAGCGTTGCGAGGACAATGCGTCTCATCGCGGTCCCCACGCATAGCCGACGCCTTTGATCGTGACGACGATGCGGGGTTCGGTCGAATTGCGCTCGATCTTCTGGCGCAAATTGGCGATGGTCATGTCGACCGTGCGCGTCTCGATGTCGTCGCTCGCACCCCACACGAGTTGCAGTAATTCAGCGCGAGAGACGGCGCGTTCGCGATGTCTGTGCAATAACCGCAGAATCCCGACTTCGCGCGGCGTCAATGCAATCGCCTGTTCACCGCGTCGGGCCTCGCATCGTCCCAGATCGAGCAGACACTCATCGATCTCGACGCGATCCGCATCCGCAGGTGCGATCGCGGCGCGACGACGCAGCGCGTCAATGCGCGCCAGCAGTTCGTTGATGCCGAACGGTTTCGTCAGGTAATCGTCCGCACCCGCACGCAATCCGCGCACGCGATCATCTTCCGAGCCGCGCGCCGTCAAGATCAAAATCGGCAACGCCGGCCGCGCCATTCGCAATCGACGACACACCTCGACGCCATCGAGCTTCGGCAGTGAGAGATCGAGCAACACGAAATCGACGTCGGACTGCGTCCCGCGATCGAGTCCGGACAACCCATCCGCAACCGCATCGACGTCGAATCCGCGCTTCGCGAGCAACGCGAGCAGCGCATCGCGGAGAGAACGCTCGTCTTCGATGATCAGGATGCGCACGGCGTAATGGTACGCGTGCGGCGATTCGAGACCGACGTACGAAGTCTGTAAAAAGAAAACGCCGCCCTCCGAAGAAGGCGGCGTTTGCGATTGAAACCGTCAGCTCAGAAACCGCAATTCGACGTCGTCACTCCCGTAACCGTCACGTTCGTCGCGAGGTTGGTCCAGATGCAGGGGTTGATGAAATCGCCCACGACTGTGCCGCCGGTGATGGTGATCGGGCCCGACGGGGCGCCGTTGGTGTTGTCGAAGCTGAGATAGCCCTTGCGCACATCGATGTTCGTGAGCGTGAGGCCGGCCGCGCCGACCGTCACGTTCGACATCGTGATGCCGCCGTTCAGCGCGGACGCTGGTGTCGCCGTCATCTTCGCGGTGTTTGCCGCATTCGGCATCGTGAGGTTCGTGACAGCATCGAGTTGCACCGGTCTGCCGGTCGCGGTCGTCACCGTCACCTTGCCGTTCAGCGCGACGTTCGACATGGTCTTGATGTAGAGACCGACCGTCGTGCTCGTGCGCGTGATGGCAATGTCGCTGTTGATCGTGAACGTACCGTTCGGCATCCACGCCGGATTCGAGATCGTGAGCGGGAACAGATGACCGACGTTGTTCGCGATCGTGATCGGCGAGCTCGCATCGATCGTTGCGGTGATCGTACCGACCGTCGAGCTGTCGAAGTCGGAGAAGAGAATGCTCGAATTCGACGTGTCGGTCGACGTGAGTTGGATCGGCGTGTTCGTCACCGTGATCGTGCCGCCGTTCATGCCGAATCCTTCGGAAATCGTGAGATTCGAGTTCGTGACGGTGATGCTGCTGCCGACCTGCGGAATCGCAAAGCCTTGTCCGTTCACCGAAACGATTTGATCGAAGACGTAGTCGCCTGGCGTCGACGTCCAAGACGAGTTGGAGAACAGAATCCAGCTCGCGGTGCGCTCGGCCGCACGCGTGAAGCGCAGGTACTTGACCGTGCCGCCGCCATAGCCTTTGAAGAACGGGCTCTGCGTGATGACGATGCCGCCGCCGCTGGTATCGGTCGGATCGGGCATGTGCAACGTCGGGATCGTGCCGGTCGAAAGATCCGGCAGCGTCGGCAGCGTACCGACACTCAATGCCGCTTGCGTGATGCCGAGGGTCGTGAGCGAGAGGCCCGCGAGACCCTGACCGAGAACGACATCCCCCGCGCGAATCGCGAGCTGCTTCGTCGCGCCAGTCGTGCCCATGCTGTACGTGCCCGAGCGAATGATGTACGTCGCCGGCGGCGCCGCATTCGTCGTGAAGCCGGATGGAATCGACTTACCCGGAACGTCGAGCGTGTACAGACCAGGACTCGTCACCGCGCTCGCATCGCTGAAGAAAATCAGCGGACCGATGAAGCTCACAGTAGCCGTGCGTTCCGCACTGCAGTTGCCGAGGGAATCGCAGACGCGCCA
>JBQCJC010000636.1:0-2444 GCA_051953135.1 Thermoanaerobaculia bacterium
TGCGTCGTGTCGACGGTGAAGTCGAGGTTCTTGCCGGAGTCCTTGCTGGTCATCGTCGCGCCCAATTCGCTGGCGTACACACCCGCGTCTGAGCCTTCGTAGACCGACAACACGACCCACCATCGGTCGGTGTCGGTGAGGTGACCGAGGCCGGTCCCGTAGCCGACGCGCATCGGACCAACCTTCTCGCTCTGGTCCGCGCGGAACGCGGCGCCTTCGGAGGCGATCACGATCACCTGATCATCCCAGTAGGTGTAGCTCACGTGATAGAGCTGGATGAGCACCTTTGATTTGGTCGTGTTTTGGATGTAGACATTCGCGTGATCCACGGAACCTCCTTGGGCGCGCCTTCGCACCACGAGGAAAAATCTTCATTAACGAGGGAGATACGCAAGGATTGTAGCGTACTCAACAGTTGAGCTCCGGGCACACTTCAGCGGTGGACGAGTCGCTGGAGTGGTTAACGATGCGCGCGGCGCGGAGCGACTCGCGTTTACTTCTTCTTCGCGCTCGTTTTCTTCGAAGAGGTTTTCTTCCGAGCCGGTGCTTTGCGCGCCGGCTTTTTCACGGATCCGCCGAGGCTCTTGCTCAGGATGGCGAGTAAGTCGACGACCTCGCCACCGCTCTCTTCATCCTTCGGCTCCTCGGGCGCACGCACGATGTCCGTTTTCTTTTTCTCTTTCGCGTGCACGAGCTTTTCGAGCCGCTCGGAGTAATCGTGCAGGAACTCGCGCGGATCGAACTTCTTCGCGTGATTCGCGATCTGCGTCTCGAACTTCTTCACATCAGCAGCCGTTGATTTCGCGATCTTCGGCAAGCCGATGTCTTCGGGCGTGCGAATCTCATCTTCGAATCGCAGCGTCTCGGCGCGCAGGATTCCGTTCTCCGCGATGATCGCGACGAGGTACTCCTTCGCGCGCATGACGAACGTCGCAATCCCCGCCACCTCCCGTTTCTCCATCACCTCGGCGAGCAATCGATACGCTTTGTTCGTTCCGCTGCCGGGCACGAGGTAGTACGCGCGCTCGAAGTACATCGGATCGATGTCCGCAAGATCGACGAAGAGCTGCAGATCGATCTCGCGCGATTTGCGCGGCTCGATCGCTTCGAGCTCTTCATCGCTGACGACGACGAACTTCCCTTTCTCGATCTCGTAGCCGCGCACGATGTCGTCGGCGTCGAGTGGCTTCTCATCTTTCGAACAAACATAGCGGCGACGCACGGGCGCTTCATCGGGGCCGATCATCTTCAACGAGATCGCGCGCGGACGCGTGGCCGCGTACAACGCCACGGGAACAGTCACGAGTCCGAATGAGATCGTGCCGGTCCAGAACGAGCGCAATCCTCCCGGTTGTCCGCTTTCGACTTCTTCTTCCGTTGCCGCCATCAGCTTGCCTTCTTCTTTTTCATGCTCGCCAGACTGGCCGCGAGCACGTCACTGATTTCATCCGGCTCCTGCGCTTTCTTCGCGCGGAACACTTTCAGTTTTGGTTTGTGGCCCGCGGCTTTCGATTCGACGAGTTCCATGACGCGCGCGCGATATTCATCGCGATAGTTCGCGGGCTCGAATTTACCGTGCAGTGCATCGACGAGCTGCGTCGCCATCTCGAGCTCTTTCTGCGTCAGCGCGCGTCCCGCCGGCGGCTGCAGCGCCTCGGCCGCAATGATCTCTTCGGCATGGCGGAGCACGATGAGCATGAGATAGCCGTGCTCCGCACGCAGCGCGCCGATGTATTCGCGATCGCGCATCACCCAGCGCGCCACGCCTTCTTTCTTTTTCTTCTCGAGTGCCGCGGCGGCCGCGAAGTAGGCCTTTTGATTGCCGTCAGGCCCGAGGTAGTAGGCGCGCTCGTACCAGCGATGATCGATCTCGCCCGCGCCGACGAACCGCGTGATGTTGATGTCGCGCGAATCCTTCGGCTTCAACTCATCGAGCTCTTCCGGCTCGAGCAACACGAGACGACCGCGCGTGAGCGGATACGCCTTCTTCACTTCCGCGTATTCGACCGGCTCTTCGCTTTCCGCGCTGACGAGCTTCTGCTTCACCGGCTCCTTGTCGGTTTTGTGCAGCAGACGAAAACGCACGGCCTGATCCGAGATCGCCGAATACAACTTCACCGGCACTTCGAGCGTGCCGACATGCACTACGCCCTTCCAGATTGCTCGCGCCGCCATCGCGAGGGCCTCCCTTCGTCATGACAAGCCGGACAGAACGGCTCTCCCGCAACGACGACGATGCAGAACGGACAGTTCGCTTCATCGCACGCCACACAGCGCACCTCGACCGCGTACGCATGCGGCGCATCGCACGTCACGCAAACCTGCTCGTGTTGCGACGTGAGCCAGTACGGCACCAGCTTCTTCAGTTTCTTTCGCAAGGCCACGAGGTGGTGAGTTGCACAGGCGTTGCCCGGACGCGGTAGTCGGTAGTCAGTAGTCGGTAG
>JBQCJC010000637.1:0-2983 GCA_051953135.1 Thermoanaerobaculia bacterium
ACCGGCGGGCTGAGAGCCCGCCGCTCCACTGAAACAGGAGTTACGCAATGACACACGTCCTCAAATTCGGCGGCACGTCCGTGTCGTCTATCGAGTCTCTCAACAACGTCGTCGGCATCATTCGCGAGCGCGCGCAATCGCAGCGCATCGCGGTCGTGGTCTCCGCACTTTCGGGCGTGACGTCGGCACTCGACGCTGCATCGACCACCGGCGATCCGTCGATCGTGCCGATTCTTCGCGATCGTCACACGTCGCTTCTCCACGAGCTGACAGCGAGCGATTGGAACGGCAGCGGCTCGACGATTCGCAATCTGCTGCAGTTTCTCGATGTGCATCTGCGCACGAGCACCACGCGACACTCTCCCAAACACGACGAGATCCTCGGCATCGGCGAACGTCTCGCCGCGCCGCTCGTCGCCGAGGTGTTGCGGCATCGCGGAGTGAAAGCGGTGGCGATCGATGCGACCGAAGTCGTGCGCACGGACGCAACGCACGGCAGCGCGCGCGTCGATTTGCGTGCGACGCAACAGCGTCTGCGCGAACGCCTCGCCAGTCTCGGCGATGCCATTCCGGTCATCACCGGATTCGTCGGCGCGACGCACGACGGCATTCCGACGACGTTAGGCCGCGGCGGCAGCGACATCAGCGCGGCGATCATCGGCGCGGCACTCGATGCAGACGAAGTCGAGATCTGGTCCGACGTCGACGGGATCTACTCCGCCGATCCTCGCGCCACGCACACCGCGCGTTTGTACTCACGACTCACGCACGACGAGGCACTGCGCATCGCGCGCGATGGCGCGAAGGTCCTGCATCCCGAAACGATTCCGCCGCTCGCCGAACGCGGGATTCGCCTCTCGATTCGCAACACGTTCGCGCCGCAACGGCGCGGCACGCGGATCGACGCGCGCAAACGGACGGAGCTGATCATCGCCGGTGCGACCGGCAACGTCGGCAGCGCGCTCGTGCGACAACTGCGCGCGCTCGAAAACGATTCGATTCGCATTCGCATCGTCGCGAACTCGCGCATCACGAATGACGCGCGCGCGTGCGGCGGGTTCGAAACGAACTGGCGCGAGACGCTGCAGACCATCAAGCCGGGATCGCTGTTCGTCGATGTCACCGCGAGCGCGGAGGTTGCGACACTGTACGACGAGTTGCTCGATCGCGGCATCGGCATCGTCACCGCGAACAAACTCGCGGGTGCGGGCGATGAGGAACGCTGGTGTCGATTGCGCCACATCGCGGCGAAACGTCGCGTTCCGCTGCGCTACGAAACGACAGTCGGCGCTGCATTACCGGTGTTGCGCACCGCGCGCGAGTTGCACGCGACCGGCGATCGATTCCTGTCACTCGATGCGGTGTTGTCCGGAACGTTGTCGTACATCCTCACGCGCGTGAACGAAGGCGCGGCGTTCGATGATGCGGTGGCGGAGGCGCAGGCGAAAGGACTGACGGAGCCAGATCCGGCGATCGATTTGTCCGGACGCGATGTCGCGGCGAAGCTCGTGATTCTGTTGCGCGAACTCGGCGTTTCGATTTCGCTGAACGATGTCGACGTCACGCCGCTCACGCACGTCGAGCGTGGAAAGCGACTGGCGTACGTTGCGTCGTATCGCGACGGCGTTGCCACCGCACGCGTTCGCGAAGTCGCCGATGACGATCCTCTCGGGCGTCTGCGCGCCGGCGAGAACATCGTCGTCTTTCGTACGACGCGCTACGACGCGGTGCCGCTCACGGTCGCAGGACCAGGCGCGGGACCGGAGGTCACGGCAGCAGGAGTGTTCGCGGAGATTCTCGATGCGGCGAAGTAGCGCTACTCGTTGTACTCGCTCTCTTCTTCCGCATCGGTGTCGCTCTCGAAGATCAATTTGTATCCATCAGGATCGGCGATCTCCACGACCCACATCGCGTTGCCGACGAATGGGCGGCGCGGCGTGAGGCCGCGCGATTTCCAGTCGCGATAGAGCGCGAGCGCGTCTTCGCAGATGAAGCAGATCGTGACGCCATCACCCGGTTTCTCGGGATGGTTGTCGAACTCCTGCAGCATCAGCGCCGCGCCTTCGCGCTGCAGCCAGCACCACTTCATCCGGCCGTCGTCGATCCAGCGTTTCGTGACCGCGAATCCGAGCGTTTCGTAAAACGCCACGGACGCGCTCATGCTTCGGATGCTGAAGAACGGGACGGCCTGCTGCACGTTCATGAACGTCGATTATCGACGATCACGCGCAAACGCTACGTTACTTCTTCGCCTGCGCCTGCAACTCCGCCAGGGCCTTCAACACCTGCTCCGAGTGATTCGCCGGGTTCACCTTGGTAAAGATCTTGACCACGATGCCGTTCGGGTCGAGAAGGAACGTGTTGCGCTCCGCGATCTTGGCGAGCTTGAGCTGCGTGAAGGAGCCGTACGTCGTCACCACCTCGGCGCGCGAATCGGACAGAAGATGGAACGGCAGCTTCGCGACTTCGCAGAACGACGCGTGAGAATCGGGAGCGTCGGTGCTGATGCCGACGATCGTCGCGTTCATGGCCTGATACTTCGAATAGTCGCGCGCGAAATTCTTCGCCTCGAGCGAGCAGGCCTGCGTGAAGTCGCGCGGATAGAAGTACAGCACCACCCACTTGCCTTTGAAATCCTGCAGCGTCATGCCCTGCGTTTTCTCGTTGTACAGCCAGAAATCGGGCGCGGGCTTACCGACCTGCGGAAGCTCCGCAGCCACCGCGCTCAACGCGCAGACGAGACTGAGGACAACGACGACGAACAGACGGGACATTTTCACGATTCGATTTCTCCTGAGACGCTCGTTCGCACACAGAACCACACTCGGGCGCGGATTCTGCCCGACAGATGAGACGCGCGCGCTGCCGACTGGTTTCGTGCGGTTAGAATCCGCGCCACGAATCAAGAGCTGACCTCCACACAGGTTCGAAGAGGAGAGAACACTTCATGGCTTGGTTGTCCGACCCGCAGGCGTGGATCGCC
>JBQCJC010000638.1:0-4163 GCA_051953135.1 Thermoanaerobaculia bacterium
GGGGAGGCGATGCGCCTCCCCCTGAATGTTGCACTACGCACCGGGGTTAAAAAGGAAACCGTACGGCGAGTGATAATCGAGACCGAACTGGTAATAGATCGAGTAGCGCCAGCCCTTCGTTTCCCAATCCTCTTCATCTTCCAGCATCTCCGCGACCGGCGCGAAGTAGTACATCTCGTGGTCATCAGCCTGTAGCGCGTAGCCCGAGAAGTTCGCACCGAGGTACGGGAGAACCTTGATATTGAACTTGTACTGATTGAGAACCGATTCGTTGTTGTTGTTCGAATCGTTCTGCTGTTTGGTGTTGACGACTTCCCACGCCCGGTTGGCGAGCTTCGGTCCCACAAGAAGCGTGAAGCTCTTCGGATAGGCGCGGATGAATCCTTCGTCAGAAGGAATCGTCATCGCGGCCGTGACCATCTTGCCCAGCGAGTCCTGTGAGAGCGATTCGCCGGTAAAGAGGTTTGCCCAGAACGTTCCGGGCTGTTTGAGGATCTGGTGTGTCAGCGACGCAAGCGATTTGCCGTCACGACCCACCGGGTTGTACTTGGTCGTCGGCGTGAGCGAATTCGCCAGAAGGATGACGGTTGCCGCCATCGCTTCTTTTGTGTGCGCCGCCGAGTCGCGCATCGCCGCGGCGAGTTTCTGAATCGCGATCATCTTCGCGGTGCTGAATTCGCCGTAAGGCTTCTTCTGCATCGCGAGCATTGCTTCGCGCGTAATTCGGAATCCCAGGCCGAACGACAGAGCTTCGGTCGTTCGCGGCGTTCCGAACTGGATGTTGTCGTACTCAATCGGCTCGCCGGGGTTCTTGAGCGGAACCTCGCCGAAGTACGCCATGTCGAGCGAGATGAACTGAGCACTGTCCGTCTTCAGCTCTTTGAGAAACGACTTGTAGTAATTCGGCGCGGCCTTACCGCGATTCGTAAAAACGCGATTGCAGGCCGTAGAGATGACAGCAGCCAAATCCTCCTTTTGGAGGGGCATGCTGGTAGTGAGGGCCATGCCTCAGCGACTCCTTTCCGGAGCCTCCCAAGGTCTTGTGAAGCGTCGCCGCAGCCGCCCAGCTAAGCGCGCGCTTTGGCCGTCAATTAGCCCGTGTACTCGACTTCGGTCGGAACGTACGTGTCCGCGCTCGCAGCGATTACGCTCTTACGGCGGATCGTGAATTTCTTGTTCGTACACGTCGTACTGAATACCCAATCGGTGCCTTCCTTCAAAAGCCCGACTGACGTTCCCGTTTCGACTGTGGATTGCGCTTCCTTGAGACACGCGATGAACCGTTTGCCTACACGCACGGGAAGAACCTGAAGGTTCGGATTCACATCTGCCGCCGCAAGGTTTCGGCCGGCCGTGAATGCGAAACCCGTTACCGCTGTCGGGTCTGAGGCGCACTGTGCCGCCGTTCCCGCCGTCACGACCATTGGAGCGCCCACGATCTGCGTCTGTCCCGCCGCTTCGCGTACTGAATCCGGAATCTCGTTCGACTGTTTGCCATCCACATTCCGGCCCGGTCCAATCGGCTGTTTCAGCCAAGCTGCCATTTATCGTTGCCTCCTCGTTAGAACGCGGCGGTGCGCTTCGGATTGATGACGTTGCGTGTCCGGCCTCCACGCGTCTCGAACGTCCCGAGTCCCTGCTGTTCGGCCAGACTGTGGAACGGCGCGGCATCGGTATCGAGCACGATGCCCAGTTCCGTCATTCGTTCATGAAACTGCGCGTCGTAGTTTTCTTCCGAAAGCGCCATGAGGAACTTTCGGCCGTTCTTGATGCGACCATCTGCGCTTTCAGTCCAACGCTTCACATCGAACTCTTTCGTGTTCACGAAGAAGTAGCCCGCTTCGTGGAGATCCGAAAGCTCGTCTTCCGAGTATTCGGTGTCGCGCGGCAAGTACCAGAAGTGCGCGTAGTTCG
Organism: Thermoanaerobaculia bacterium; assembly: GCA_051953135.1. Lineage (GTDB taxonomy): Bacteria > Acidobacteriota > Thermoanaerobaculia > Gp7-AA8 > Gp7-AA8 > QHVT01. The sequence continues at coordinate 1,915 of JBQCJC010000638.1, forward strand.
CGCTCTTGTCTTTCCTGTGGGTCACGTCGCCGGGGAGGACGTTGCGACGGAAGTTGCGAATGTTCTTGATTCGTGCGCGATCGACTTTCGCTGTCGCGCTTTGGGCGAGTGCGAGATCGCCTTTATTGAAGGCGATCGCTTCACCCTTCGTTTGTTCAGACAGCTATTCTTTTCTCCTCTTCCTTTCGAGCCGGTTGTCGTGAATGCGTCTCGCGGTCAACTCCAGGTGCTCCTGCAATTCGGCTTCGTCTTCGATTCCGGCAAGCCGTGCGCTCATGAGGGCAAGGTCGCGCACTTCACGACTGAGGTTTGCCGCAGCGGGCGCCGAAGCTGACGCACGCGGCCTGCTCTTGACCACGATCGGACTGCGCGCTTCTTCACCCGTGCTGGTGTCGGCGGCGGTCATCTGCGTCACGGCGGCGCGGATGATCGGATCATTCGTAATGAGGTGTTTGTAGTTATCGACTTCGAGGATGCCGCCGCGTCCCGCGTACTCACGCTGTTTGTTCGTAAGGATCGGGACGGCGTGATCGAGCACGACTTTCCAGTGCTCTTTCGGAATCTTAAGATCCGTCAGGGCGGTCGATGCGACCTCTTCGGCCCGACGCTCCAGACTCCGCACCAGCTCTTCCTGACGCTTTGCCGCCTCGCGCTGGTTCAGTGACTCTTCGAACTTCGTTAGGCGCTGCTCGACCGCTTCGAGTGCGGCGCGCTGCGACTTCGTCAAGACTGTGCCTTCGAAGACGCTGAAGACCTGCCCCGGCTTCATGACGATGTCCGAGTCGAGGTCGAGCCCCGCGGCTCTGTACGGATCTTCAGGCGTCGGCGCGGGCGCAGCGGAAGCGCCCAGTTCCTCCGTCAGCTTACGCAGGCGCTCTTGCAGCATCTGCGCAGCCACTTCCGCTGCTGCTGCTTTCGCTTCTGCGCGGTTCGCGCGTTCGGCTGCTTCCGCTGCCGTTCCTTCGAGCCGCCGAATCCCGTCATCGACTTCGCCGAGCGTGCGTCCCTTGAACATGCCGTGCGCGTCATCGGCATCGGCGTAACGTTGTTCACGCCAGCTCGCGCCACCGGCAGCATCGCTCGGGCTTACGTCGCCCGCTACCGCCTCGGGGCTCGATGTCTCTGTCGTACTCTCGCTCTCATCGCCAGCCGTTTCTTTTGCGGCTTCGACTTCGGCGAGAAGTTCCGCCATCGAGTTATCGCCCCATTCCCACTCTGGCAGCTCTACTTCATCGGGAACAGGCAACTACTTTTCTTTACCCTCCATCATTCTCCTTTTCGTGAATTTCCCTTCCGGCGCCATGTCGCCAAACAGCTCAATGACCCGCTCCATCCCGACAACCACCATGAGGCTGTCGCGCAGTTGCTGTGCGGTATAGGCGATTGGATTCTTGCTTCGGACCTTCCTGCTAAGGTGCTCGACTTCCGCTCGCACGTTCTGAAAGAGCGGGTTGTTCCACAGATTCACAACGTCTTCGCGCGTTACGTCACGCAGCTCAGGCCGCGATGCTTGCTGGTGCAGGCTGAATTGGATTTCCGTTAGCTTCGCCTCCTGTTTCGCCCGGCGCTTGTGGCACCGCTTGTTGTGCGGCCATTTGTTGCTGCTGCTCTCTCATCTGATTTCGTTCGTCCGCGACAGAGCGCAGCATTTGTTTCGTCACGACGAAGCGGCTCGCGTCCGTGCGAATTCGCGAAACAAACATCGAGATCACATCCTGCTTTCGCTCAATGATCCGTTCGAAGATTGCGGCGATGCTGTCCGGCATTTGCAGATCGGCAAACGGCCCGACGATCCGCGCTAACTGCTCGGCGTCCTTATCGAGCAGGTTCGCCAGCATCGAGAGATTTTCGATACTCATCTCTTCCTGCGCCATCTCATTCGCCGCCGTCAGCGTGCACTTGAAGTTGTCGAGCGCGTCTTCATCCGGCAGGCGAAATGCGACTTCGAGCATTTCCTTTGTCTCGCGATCCTGCACATAAAGGATCTCGCCGTATGGTCGGAATTGCTTGTAGGTCCGGAGGTAGAGCCACATCATTTCGCAGAACGAATCCGCGTAGCCGAGCAGCTGCGAGAGCGGCACCTGCATACCGGCATTCATGATCTGTTCAACCGTATTCGGCGACGTGCGGCCGGGGATGTAATCGCCGGACTTGTATTTGTTCTGCCCCGATACCGAGCTGCCCAGGTCGAGCACGAATCCCAGCTCTTCCATGAGGCCACCGTGCGCCCTGCCGAAGTCCAGCACCTT
>JBQCJC010000639.1:0-3109 GCA_051953135.1 Thermoanaerobaculia bacterium
GCCCGGGGGCCGCGGGCGGTGGCCGGCGGGCCGAGGGTTTGTGGGGGGTTGGGCGGGGCGTCGCGAAAACGCAAGCGCCGACGGAACCGAGGGCGACGACTTCTGTCGGCCCCCAGCCCTCGGCCCTGCGCGCGAAGCGACGAGTTGTGGCACATCGAACGGCTTCTGTCGGTCGTCGTGAAACGACCAGGCGATGAGTGAACCGAGAGCGACGACCACTCTCGGCCCTCAGCCCTCGGCCCTTGGCCCTGCGCGCGAAGCGCGCCAGCCCTCGGCCCTGCGCGCGCAACGCGCGCTAGTTCACGTGCTGCCGGATCGTCGCCACGAGTTGCGGCACATCGAACGGCTTCTGCACCGCGGCGGTCGCACCGATCTTTTTGATCTCGTCGGGGGCGAGGGGCTCACCGCTGAGGATCAGGATCGGCACGTTCGCGAGGGTGTCGTGTGCGCGCATTTGTTGCAGCACTTCATCGCCGCTCATTCCCGGCATGTTGCGATCGAGAAGAATGAGATCGGGAGTGCGCGTGCGGGCGGCCTCGAGCGCTTTCGGACCACTGTCCGCGGCCACGGGATCGAAGCCGAATTCGCGCAGCAGATTGCGCATGAGCAGAAGGATCGGGCCGTCGTCGTCTACGACGAGAATGACTGGGCGCTCGGGCATGGGCGAACCGCGCGCGGAGTGTAGCAGATCGTTTTGCGTCAGACGCAAACCCGGCGCGCGACCGGATGGGCCGCGCGCCGGCTCCTGCGGGAACGCCTACGCCGAAGCGCTCGCGGTTCGCATACGCGCGCTCGTGCTGAACACGGCATCGCGCGCTTCCGAGATCCTGGCCAGCGAAAACGCGCTCGCGGCCATCACGAGATCGCGCACCGCAACGTCGAAAAAGTGGCCGCTCGTGACCAACGTGAGCGCGATCAACGTGAGCCACGCGGTGATCACGTATCCGCCGAGTCTCGTGTATCCGGCGAGCACGACAATGCCGGCGATCATTTCGATTACGCCAACGATTTGCATCATCGTCGACGCCGAAAACGGCGCGACGTTGAGCAGCATCGGATTCAGGTATTGCACCCAGTTCGTCAGCAGGTTGAAGAATTTGTCGAATCCCGCGAGGAACGCGGTGAGGCCGAAGGCGATGCGCAGCGTCCAGAAAACAGAGTTGATTCGAGTGTCCATGTGTCCTCCTGCGACATTCGATCGGCGTGAGTCGCATTCGGTGACAGAATTTTTGTTGTCACCTTTTCGACGCGCTGCAATCCAATGAGTGGAGGCTGACCACGTGCTTGCAGAGGCTGATTCTGTTGTTGCACCCGCGGTGATGAGCGATGAAGAGATCGTGGCGCGCGTCGTCGCAGGCGAGCGATCGCTGTTCGAGATTCTCATCCGGCGTCACAACCAGCGCATGTATCGAACGGTCCTCGCCGTGCTCGGCGAAAATGAAGGCGCGGAGGACGCGATGCAGGAGGCGTATCTCAGCGCGTACCGGCATCTGCCGCAATTCGCGGGACGTTCGTCGTTCTCGACGTGGCTCACGCGAATTGCCGTCAACGAGGCGCTCGCACGCCGACACACGACCGTGCGCGAGCGCATGCGCAGCGAGGACACAACGATGCTCGAGCTCATCGAAGCGGACGAACCGAATCCCGAAACGAAGGCCGTGTCGTCCGAGCTGCGCGAGTTGCTGCAGAACGAACTGGCACGGCTCGACGTGCGCTATCGCACGGTGGTGATGCTGCGCGATGTCGAAGGACTGAGCACCGCGGAAACGGCATCGTGTCTCGACATCTCCGAGGATCTGGTGAAGACGCGGTTGCATCGCGGTCGCACGATGTTGCGGGATCGATTGTTCAATCATTCGGGCCGCACGCTGCACTCGCTCTTCGAGTTCGGGAACGCGCGATGCGATCGTGTGGTGAGTGCGGTGATGGCGCGGGTCACTTCGTCGTGAGTGTCAGATACACTCCGCGCCTATGCCAATTCGCCACGACCGCAAGGTCAGCATTCTCGATGTGATGGGGCCGGTGATGGTCGGGCCGTCGAGCTCGCACACGGCGGGAACGGCGCGGCTCGGGCGCGTGGCGCACGAGATTCTCGATGAAGATCCGATCGCGGTGCATTTCTATCTGCACCCGCCGCTCGCGGCGACGTATCGCGGACACGGGTCGGATTTCGCGCTCGTCGGCGGTGCGATCGGATTGAACGTCGATGATCCGCGCATCCCCGAGGCCATTCGCATCGCGGAGCAGATGGGCGTGAAAATCGAGTTCTCCGAAGAAGACCTCGGCGACGTTCATCCCAACACCGTGCGCATCGAGATCCGCTCGCAGAATCGCGAGACCGAAGTCGTGGGATCGTCGATTGGCGGCGGCGTCATCGAAGTCTTCAAGATCGACGGCTTTCAAACGCGCTTCAAAGGCGACTCGCCGACGCTGCTGCTTTTCTATCGCGATCGTCCCGGCATGATCGCCGAGGTCGCGAAGCTCATCGCCGATGAGGGAATCAACATCGCCTCTCTTTATTGTTCAAGGAAGCAGCGCGGCAAAGATGCCTTCATGCAGGTCGACGTCGATTCGCCTCTTTCGAAAGAAGGGTTGCGGCGCATCTGCTCGCTTCCCGACGTCGCCGACGCGCGCTATCTGGACAGGATCCCGTAATGATTGAATCGTTCAAGCATCTCGAAGAACTCGCGAAAGATCGCGATCTCGCCGACGTTTTTCTCGAAACCGATGCGCAGGAACACGCCGTTCCGGCGGAAGACATCCTCGAAGCATTGCGCAAGCGGCGCGCGGTCATGCGCGATTGCGTCGAGCGCGGCAAGGGCGGTGACGGACAGTCGATGGGCAAGCTCGTCGGACACGAAGCGCGCTTGCTCAATGAAGCGTTTCGCAACGGCAGGACGTTTCTCGATCCGCTCACGGTCAAAGCCGAGCTCTACGCGCTTTCGGTGATGGGCGAGAACGCGCGGATGGGCGTGATCGTCGCGGCGCCGACTGCTGGCGGCGCGGGCGTGTTGCCGGCCGTGCTGACAGGTCTCGCGGCCGCGAATGGCTTCGACGATGAGAAGCTCGTCGACGCGCTAGCGACGGCCGGGCTTATCGGGGCCGTCGT
>JBQCJC010000640.1:0-7805 GCA_051953135.1 Thermoanaerobaculia bacterium
GGAAGGTGTCACTATAGAAGCCGTCCAGCGTCTTAGGATCGCCGAACAACGGCGCATGCATAAGCATTACAAATTCATTTCGAGCGAATTTGTTGGTTCCGCTTGAGGCGATGAGGCCCTTGGGAACTACGATTGTTCGAGTTCCTACCGGCGCATCTGTGGCAAGCGGAGCGCCGCGTCGATACATGGATCGCTTTTCAACAAACAGGCGTTTCCAGACCGTAATCGTTCCGGATTGGACGGTATAGGACGCTGAGCCGTCCGTGTTCAAAAGCGACGCCTCTACGCGCCAGTTATCGCCACCGCGTGCCGACGCGTCGAACGACATGGTCATTTCGATCAGGCCATTGGCCCCGGCGATCGCGGTATAAGTGCCATCGCCGTTTGCACTAATGCCATTTCCGGAAAGCGTTGGCGGCGAGCCTATATTGTCGTTCGGCGCCGCTCCCGGCACTGGCTGAACGATACCTGGGCCTCCCGCAACATACGGTGAAGGATCGGCAGGGTCAACGAGGCGTAGCCTTACGACAGCACCTGGCGCACCGGCGCCAGAATTCGTAGCACGCACGCTCATTAAAAGTGCGCTGTCGCGAGCTAAGAGGTTTTGATAATGCGGATACGGATAGTTTGGGGCACCGTCGGTCGTTCGGCTCATATTCGATATGATCACTCGCCGATCGTCTAGCGGCGTGGCATCCGTAATGTCGAAGACCAAATGCGGCGGCAACTGGTACTCGATATCAAGTTGTACAAGTTCAACACATCCGTGACCTTGGTCCGTATGGATGAGTTCCACTGTAAGTTCGTTGTTCCCTCCGTATTGATAGGCCGAGGCGAGCCCGCTGTCGGGGTAGGGTTCGAATGCACCGGTTCCGCAGACCGTGCGATTCAAGAAAATTCGCTGGCCGCCGATTAGTTCGTTGTTGATATAGACGTTCGCACCCATGCCTTGCGTGCTAGACGCCGCGCGGACGAGCCACGGTGTAGCTGTAACGTTGGTGATTGTCGATCCGATTGGCAGTGGATCGGTGAATGTGCACGTCCATTTACCGAAATAGCAGAAATAGTTCGTCGTGATGCCGTCGCGTCCTTGCGTCGGACAACTTGCGCTATTCCAGCAATCGACAGTTAAGGAAGCGATTTCCGTTTGTGCTCTGGCGATCGGCGCGACCTGCGCTATCGTGAGAGCGAAAAGTACAAGCAGCGCACGCCGCAGTGCTGCTACCGACGAGTTTGCATCAGAAGCCATTCTCTTTCTCCTCCGCGCCTCGACTAATGGGTCGCGCGCAAATCGTTACAACATTCGTGTGAAACCAAGGAATGGGCCTTGGTGAGCACAAGGGGTTAGTTCACATACTCATATGGGTTTCTGCGCGCACGTCTCACAATCGTTAAGATGCGCATGGGCTTGCGCGCATTGCTCATAGGTTGAGAACGGGTCGGCAGTCGAAACGCTAGAACGTGGAGTTTCGAGTTCGCCGATGGTCAAGTGTTCAGACGGTGACGGCCGGCTGTGGCACGAGACCACCTCATAGAGCGCAGACAAAATCACGTTGTGCATGTTTCGATCTTTAAAGAGCCGCATGAAAAACGCATCGCCCATCGCGTTCACCGCTTCGATGAACATTTCGCGATGAGTATCGCCGCACTGGTCGTGACTGCCAGCGGACATGCCGCTACGTACAAACGCGTCAAAGAACACGTCATATCGCTCAAGGCCGTCGCGAAAGAGAGCCGTCGCGATTAAAGATGCCATCCATTGAATCGTGTCAGTGCTCGCCCTTCGAGAATAGAAGAGCACCGGCGTAATCTGGTGATGCTTAATCGGCGGATTCATATGGTAGGAGTTCGTGGAAGCGGTTACGCCGCCGAGCTAATCTCGCAATCAGCGTAAGACGAGGCACGGCAGCGGTCAATATGGAAATATGTGGTACGCATAATCAAGACGTCTCGGTTTGATCCTCGCCGATATCGAAAAGATCCGACGCAGTAATGTCGAATCCCAGTCGGCGAAATGTGCGCACGAGTTTTCTGAGAAAGCTAAGTCTAACGGCCCGGCCTAACCTCAGAGGTAGAAGCTGTTGACGGGTCGTCGGCACTTCACGCGCGAAAGCCTCTATTGTCCAGCCGGTATGAGCTAGAGCGTTGTCAAACTTTGATCCTCGACGAAGCGTTCTTAATGTCTGATCGCGGTGAATGGGCGGTGTTATGGCGGGAATGGTTACCGGTTCGTCCTCACCTAAACTTCCGACTATCTCGATGGCGCTGACCGGTCGATTTAATATCTTGCTCGCCGCACGTACGAGCCGAGCTAGGCTCGTCGTTGTCATGTCGCTGCCAATGCGATAGCGCAAAATCTGCGGCCGACTCTGACCGGCCATTTGCGCCCACGCCGCCGGATCGAGTTTTTCGCGCCGCCGAAATCGATCCACGGGAGTGTCGTAGTTGAAGTATCGGTCTCCATAGTGTCGTCGACTTTTCATATGGTCAATTCGAGATCTGAGAGACCATTTCATTGATTGGTGCGAGGACGGCGTCCGCGAATGGGGTCATCCAGTGGTGCGCCTCACTGTTCTCAACTAATGAGCGCAATTCGTAAGCGATCAAAGTAAGGTCGCTTAGCGAGTCCGTGATTGCAGCCGATAGGTCAACCTGCATATCGTCGCAATCATGATTTGTGACAAACGTCGAGCCGTGCATAGGTCGTAATCGCGCCTCCGTAATGATGGTGTGCCGGAGGAACATAACGACGGACCTGCGTCGCTGTCTCTTCGCATTTTGTATCTTTGATGATGAAATGCGCCGAAATCGTGCGATCGCAGCACTTTCTGCACGCCGCTTTCGCATTTTGTTACTTTTGTGCGAGTAAGGGCGGCGTTATCACAAATCGGAATCGTCTTTGCGAACTGTTGCAGGCGTTCTGGCATACGTCTGAACGAACTGACGGTACAAGGTGCTGACCGTCCCACAGACGCTAACTTCGGCGATTTCGGCAATCGACAGCTTCGTACTTGTAAGCAAGCGATATGCTTGCTTCATCTGCCGCTCGCGTAATAGATATTTAAGCGGATGGCCGAAGATTTGGGGAATTACGCGACTGAGATATGGCCGCGAAGCGTCGAGCAGATCCGCGAGTTCCGATACTCGCGGCGTCTGGCGCGTCTGGAAGCATTCGGACAAATACCTATCAATGATGGCTTCATAGCGGCGCTTATCAGCCTGCATCTCGCGCGCGTTAATGTTTGTCACCGGTCGTGGACCTTTCCGTCATCGTCGTGAGCGCGCCCGGGGCAACTGTTCAGCGCACACACTCGGAGTGACGTTTGGGCGGCTCACGCCACCCTCGCGCGGCGATGAACCGGTGTCAACGCAAAAAAAAGGGCCGGAGTTGCGCTCCGGCCCGTGGGCGACGCTGAGTATCGATTAACCGATCGCTCGTCAGGGCTTTGGCCCGATCAGCATTTCGAATGCGCGCACAACGAACTCCCGAACGGCCCGTGGGAATAGCTCGCCCCCCTTCGTACGACGCACAGGTTCGCCGCCGTGCTGGGCCGATACTGTCGTCGTTGCTTCATGAATGGGCATGGCGGAAAGCGAAACTGTCGTAAGGGTAGAAATGGCAATGGCGAAAAGAAGAGCAGCAGTCTTGGTAGTTCTCAAAGTTAGGCCTCCACACGAGTTCTTCACATACCGGGGCTTGAGTTCCCCGTTCGGAACGGGTGAACCCGAGGGTGGGCACTTTCTTTGAGGTTGTTATGGGAGGAAGGGAAGATCGGGTGAGAGTTGCAGTTCTTTCAGGTACTTACGGACACGTGTAAAGTGATTTCGAGCAAGCGGTTGCGTGCTGAGGCGGCCATCTGCTCGTCCGCGCGTGTGCTCACCCCGTGCCTGTTGGAGCAGCGCGTTTGCCGCTTCTTTCAGAAAGGCCGCCGCTGTAAGTGCTCCGGATAGCATGTTTGCCTGCCGAAAAAACGCTCCGAGCGCACCACATGCGGCTGCGGCTTCCTCGTATCGACCAAGGACGAAGTGGGCTTCGGCCAAGTCAAGTTGCGCAAGCGCCGCGTCGACGGCGAATCCGAAGGTTGTCAGTTCCTCTATCACCGTCGGGAGATGTTCTGCTGCATCAGCAGCGTCACCCATCACGAGTGCCGTCCAGTAGATCGCCCAGCGAGTATGCGAGACCATCGCTGCATCCCCGGAGTCCACGAATATCCGAAGTGCGATTGCAAGGTAGTCTTTCGCGGTCTGCGGATCGCCTAGATCCGTGAAGGCCACCGCCAAGTTTCGCGCAGCGCGCGCCTTTGCAGCGTCGTCGTTTCGCTTCTCGGCGCTGTTGAACACTTCAAGGTATGCATCGCGCGCGAGTTTGACGTGACCCTGGCGATGGAGAATTTGTGCTTCGATTTGTTTAGCCATGGCATAACTATTAACTTCGTGCCTTCGGCGAAACGCATCGAGCGCCAGCCGACAATAGGCGAGCGCGTCGTCATAGCGTCCTTGCTCCCATATTATTTGGGCGCGGACCGCGTTCACGGTAGCCACGGCGAGGGTGCTTTCGTGCAGATGCCGATAAGCGCGTTCCGCGCGGTCGAGCGCATTCAGTCCCTGCACTAGCCATCCACGATAGCGACATGCAAGCGCGTATTCTTTCCACGCCGTTCCTCGCAATTCATAAACAGCCTTGGCCGGGTAGTAGTCATCGGGGAGGGCGTCTGCGATTACACAGGCGTTATCGGCTAATTCCACCGCAAAACGAGGATCTTGATCCGCCAAATCTCTCGCTCGCTGCGTCAATAACCGTACGACTCCTCCTGTTTGAGCGCGGCGTCTCCGTGCGATGTTTGCGTATGCAAAGCGATACTGCGAGTCGAGAATACCGCTTAGGAACCGCTCGGCATGAGCGTTCTCACGGTCGAGACGCTTTTGAAAACGTTGCAACGTCTGTTGTAGCGTGCGCGACGAAATCTCATCGGCAGCCCACCACGTGTCCGGATCGCGCAATAGAGACTCAAAGTTGTTCAACTCGGCGAGCCGATTCGAACACACCACGCACGAGCGAAGGTGACCTTCGACCGTGTCTCGCCCGTCCAGTGACTCCGGATCGTGAGCGAAGTCAATGAGGACGTCGTCGCTCGGGTGGGCGGAATTGTCTACCATTTTCGACTGGCTATTGCTTCATACGCTGCGCGGGCACGTTTTCTACAGGTGTGCATAAGGTAGTTAACATTCGAACAAGTGGTTTGAATGGCTGCGGCAATAGAGGCCGTGTCCTGCTCCTCTAAGTAGTAGCGACGCAAAATCTCTCGACAGCGATTTCCAAGGCGCGCCAACATCGATGCAACATCCAAGGTGTTTGAGAGAACGCGGAATATGTCAGCAGCGGACGACTCGTCTAGGGTTTGGTCGTCGAGATCTACTGTCGAAAAAATCCGATCGTCAGATCGTCGATTGCGCCAGTAGTTGCGAGATGCATTGCAGATCGCGGAAATGAGATAAGCGCGAAGGTCGTAGGGCTGAACCCGCTGAACTGCGACGAGATAGTTGATGAATACGTCATGAACTAAGGCCTCGGCGTCGCATTCGGGTACACGAAACTTGCGCGTGGCGATTCGGCGGAGCAGCAGAGCGTGCCCGAGAAACGTCTCAGCCACGGCAGCGTCGGGCTCGCCGAATACTGCTCCGGGGGCCAACGGTCCACCCACGCCGCTGGTTTGCGCAGATTCATCCGTCATTCGGGCATTATTTTATTGCATCTTCCGATCACGGCCCAGCGCACGGCAAAACACAATGCAAATTTGGCCAAACTCGCCGCGCTTCCACACGTCCACGACGGCCGGCATGAATGCCGACGACCCGGCCGGCTTGAAAGCCGGCGCTCCGAAGATGCGGCGTCCGTGCACGCGCTCCTAATCGTGGTGTGCGCTCGGCTGCAGATTTTCTGCGCCTTCCAGCACGCCGATCAGCAGGTCCGGCTGATGAATGATGATCGGCAGGTGCTGCGGGCAGATCGCGAACGTGCCGCCGCGGTATTGCATCGAGATCAGCGGGACGTGGTCGGAGTCGTTCTGGCAGACGAGGCAGGTCGGCTTGTCCATGGCGCGATCCTGCGCTTCGGGCGAGCGGCGCGGTATGCGCGATGTCATACTCCGCGGCGATGCTTTACTCCCTCGTCTTCATCGCGTTGGTTGGAATCGTCGTCATCGTTCTGCGCAGACCGCTTGCGCAGCAGCAGGCATTCATTGCGGGCGGCCGTGTGCTTCCGGGGTGCGTGATCGCCGAAGGTGTCGCGCTGATCGTGCTCGCGATCGTGTTGTTCGTGCTCTATCGCGCCGGCGCGTTCGCGTGAGTCCAGACCGAGCGCGCGATCTCGGCCATCACGCGCTCGGCCTGTTCCTGTTTTTCGAAATCTTTCGTCAGTACGACGAGCACGCGCTTCGAACCGTCGTCGCCGAGAATCACTGCGGCGTCGTGCGCGATCTTCGTGATCGAGCCGGTCTTGTGCGCGAACCGAATTCCTTTTGGCAGTCCTGCCGGAATGCCGTTGTTGTGCTCCTGCGCCTCGAGAATCCGCACCATCGCGGCCGATGCGTCCGCGGACACCGCGTGATTTTCCGCGAGCGTTTTGAAAATCAACGCGAGGTCATACGCGGTGGTCGTGTTGTTCATCCCCGCGTGATACGCCTTATCGTCTTCGACGCCGCGTAAGACCTGCACGTCATTCGCGCCGATCGATTTCATCAACGTCATGACGCGCGGCGCGCCGATCAGCTCAATGACGAGATTCGTCGCCAGATTCGAGCTGCGCACGATCATGCGTCGTACGAGCTCTTCGAGCGTGACGTCCGTGCCGACCTTCTGGTAGAGCTCCGCGTCGGAATCTTCTTTCGGATCGAGCGCGAATTTCGAGCCGTCGTAAATGCTCGTGAATTCATTGCGCACGCGCACCGGTTGATCGAGACGCAATTCGCCGCGCGTCACCGCCTCGAAAATGCCGAGCATTACCGGTACTTTCATTGTGCTCGCGGCGTGAAACGTGACTTTCTCGTTGCGATAGAGCGTCTCGCCCGATTGCAGATCGATGTACGCGACGCCGATGGTTTGTTGCGGATGGCGCGCGAGGATGCGATCGACGTCGGCCGGCAACGTACGCGATGACGCGCAGCCGATCAGCAGGAGAAACGCGAGGAGAGGAAGTCGCTTCATCAGTCGAGCACTCTAATCGATTCGAGTACGCGTTTTCGTGGATGTAGCACCATGGACGATGGAGAATTTCGCGCACGAATGCATCGATGTCGTGCATTCCGTAAAGCAGACGGCGAGCTTCGCCTTCCACCTTACGAGCTTTGATCACGGCGTTGAGTTCGCCGATGAGGCTCGGGTCTTTCTCGACCGCGATGCGTAATGCGCGGCGTGTGCGATCAAGGCGGCTTTGCTGCAGGCGCGCCATCGAGTCCTTCGTGAAGGGCGAGCGGCGGCGATCGCAATGTTGTTCCCAGTGCAGGTACGCGTGATCGCCGACGATGGTGTTCGGCAGCAGTGCGCGCACATACTCGAGCTTGCGCTGTTTCGGCATGCCGCGGGTGAGCGCTTCACACCAACGCATGAAGTGATTGAGCTTGTCGGCCGATTGTCGAGACCAGACGATCCAGCGCATCGACGGGTCACGCTTCAGATCAATTTTCGAGTCTTCGTCATAATGATCCACCTCCTGCCGCACAGAGCGGCGTGTGGATCGCTTCACAATGGCCTTCTGTTTACGCGCCCGTTTGCGCGCTTTGGACGGAAGGATGCTGCGCGTCATGTCG
>JBQCJC010000641.1:0-3376 GCA_051953135.1 Thermoanaerobaculia bacterium
GCGGCTCGGAATGACAAGCGGGTTAAGTTCGTCGTCCCGCTAATTTCACTTCAATCTTCTTGAGCAGCGTCTCGCCCGTTACCGCCCCTCCGGCAATGCTCACTTCCCGAAATGCGAAGAGGCGTCCGTCCACAACGCGGAAATCGTCATAGAGCGTTTCGAAGGCCATTACCTGCCCGTTAGGCAGCGGAATCGATCCGATCGTTTTCTCCACGCGCCATGTTTTCGGATCCGCTTCGAGCGTCAGGATTAATCCGTTTTGTAGCGGAATGTCGAGCACGCGGAACGTTCTATTGTCGTGCTGCACTGTGCCGCGATCGATCACCGACTCTCTGTGCGTCATGAGAATGGTCGGGATATCCATGCGCGCCGCCTGCAGCACCATCGCAAACAATTGCGGTCCCTGTACCGGTTCGCCGTCGCGCGTCCCCGCGTTGCCATGGACTTCGCGAACTTCGAGTTGCGACGGATATTCAATGATCACCGATAACTGATCGGGGCGTTTCAATTCGCGCGTCAATACGCCGTCTTAGCCGCGCATGGTCGTGCGCACTTTGCCGGTCTCGCGAATGGTGTGGACGCTCGCCCATGCATCGACGCCTCCATACGCCTTCACAATGGAATCGACGGGATTCGTGAGTGTGGCGGCGAGCAGCATTGCAGCAGCGAACATGCATCGCAGCGTAGCCGTGTCGCGAAGCGGAGCGCTCGCCGCGAGTCACACCGTCGCGTGACGTCTGCTACTCTCCTCTCAATCATGACAGTCGCGATCGACGTTCCCTCCGCGGTGCGCACCGTTGTGGACGATCTTGTCGCCAGCGCGCGGCAAACGTTCGGCGATGCGTTGCGCTCCGTGATCCTCTATGGCTCGGCCGCGGAAGGCCGCTTGCGTGCGACGTCCGACGTCAATCTGTTGTTCGTATTGACGACGTTCGATTCGCGCGCCGACGCGTTTCGCGAGCCGTTCCGATTCGCGCAGGCGGCCGCGAACGTCAATGCGATGTTCCTGCTCGACAGTGAGCTCGCCGAGGCGGGCGAAGCATTCGCGCAGAAATTCGCGGACATCGCCAATCGCCACGTCGTATTGCACGGCGAGGATGTCGTGACGCGGCTCTCGATTCCACGCGCGGCGTTGGTGCGTCGATTACGACAGGTGCTGCTCAATCTCACGATTCGTTTGCGCGAGATGTATGTGCTGCGCAGTCTGCGTGAAGAGCAATGCGCGATCACCGTGGCCGAGGCGACGGCGCCGTTGCGGACGTCAGCGTCCGCGATTCTCGAATTACAGAGCGGACGCAAAGTGCCGCCGAAGGAAGCGCTGGAGGAGGTCGTGCGCGAGCTTGCGAACGACGAGCTCACGGCGCTGCTGCCGCATTTATCCGAGGCTCGCGAACAAAAGGTGTTGCCCGCGGGTGAGGCAGCGCGTTTTCTGTTCGCCACACTGGAGCTTGCGCGCGCACTGCACGCGCGGGCCATGCAGATCGCCGAATGAACCCGTTCGATTTCTACGGTCCGCAATTTCTGCTGTTCTACGTCGCGCTGACGATCGTGATGATGATCGTCGTCGTGTTCGTGCGGCGCATCATCGATCGCGCGCCAATCGAAACAAGCGGCGCACCGCTTACGGATCCGTATCAAATCGCGCTGCTGCGCGGCGGGCCGCGCGAGATGGTGCGCACGACGATCGTTTCGCTGCTCGATCGAGGACTGCTCGAGGAATCGAGCAACGGCGGCGTGCAGACATCGCAGATCGCGAGCAAGACGCGCGCGCGTCGCGACATCGAACAAAGCATCCTCAATCACTGTCGCGGCGCACGGCGCCTCGCGGAGCTGCCGGATGAGAATGAGTTCCTGCATTTCTCGCAGCCGCAGGAAGGCGAGCTGCAGCGACTCGGTTTGATGCCCACGGGCGTGCAGAAGGCGTCGCGCTGGGCGTTGTTTCTCGTTGCGGCGGGCGTGCTGGTGGCGACGTCGGTCATCAAGATCCTCATCGCGCTTTCGCGCGGACGATCGAACGTCGGCTTTCTCGTGATTCTCACGGTGTTCGCGATCTGGCTCGTCGGCAAGCGCGCGAATCCGCGATTGACCGCGCGCGGCGCGAAGATGGTTCGCGATCTTCAGAATCTCTTTCAGTCGCTGAAGCTGCGCGCGAGTGAATTGAAGGGCGGCGGCGGAACATCGGAGCTGGCGATGCTGACCGCGGTGTTCGGCGGGCGGTCGCTGATGGCGTCGGGCAACTATCCGTGGATCAACGCGCTGTGGCCGGCCGCGACGACATCGAGCGGCGGCGGTAGCGACAGCTCGTCCGGCAGTTCGTGCGGAAGCTCGTGCGGCAGTTCCTGCGGCGGAGGTTGTGGCGGAGGCTGCGGAGGCTGCGGCGGCTCATGAGATACGGCCTCGGCTGGCGCAACGCGATCGGAGCATCGATCTTTGCGAATCTCGATCGCATCGACGTGATCGAAGTCATGGCCGAGGATTTCTTTCACGCGACGAAAGAACAGAAACGCGCACTGCGATTTCTGCGCGAGCACGTCGATGTCGTGTTGCATGCGACGTCGCTGGGACTGGCGTCGACCGAGGTTGTCGATCGGCGAAGACTCGATGCGATTGCGCGCGTCGTCGAATGGCTCGAGCCCGAAGTGTGGTCCGAGCATCTCGCGTTCGTGCGCGGAGGTGGAATCGAGATCGGACATCTCGCCGCGCCGCCGCGCAATGACGCGACGCTCGCGGGACTCGTGCGCAATGTCGAGATTGCAACGCGCGTCGTCGGATCGAAACCGTTGCTCGAGAATGTCGCATCGCTCGTCGAGCCGCCGCATTGCGCGTACGACGAACGCGCGTGGCTGCATGCGGTGCTCGATGCAAGTCAGTGCGAACTGCTTCTCGATCTGCACAACGTGCATGCGAACGCCGTGAACTTCGGATTCGATGCGCACGACGTCGTGACGTCGCTGCCGATGCATCGCGTGCGCGCGGTGCATCTCGCGGGTGGAAAACGCATCGAGCGCAATCGATTGCTCGACGATCACAAGCACGCCGTGCCGGACGAAGTGTTCGCGTTGCTCGCGTACGTGACGAATGATGACGCGGTGGTCGTGCTCGAGCGCGATGGCGAATATCCGGCGATCGAAGACTTGCTGGACGAGCTCGATCGTGCGCGTCGCGAGGAGCGCGTTGAGGCGAGGAGCGAGTTCATTGCGGATCCTCACGAGAAGAATGCGACGGATGTGATCGCGAGGCTCGCGAAGGTTTATGTGAATCCCGAGGAGTTGGCGGCGAATCCCGATTTGGAATTGGATCGCGAGGACCTGCTGCTGGCGTCGCGAAGCTTCGCGCGAAAACGAACGCTGGTGGAGCGGCGGGCTCTCAGCCCGCC
>JBQCJC010000642.1:0-5520 GCA_051953135.1 Thermoanaerobaculia bacterium
AGAAGCCGGCTTCGATGCCGAGGTATTCGGAATAAAGCCCCCAGCCCTCGCCGAAGGCGGAGATATACGAAAACCGGCGGAAATTCGGGAGATTCTCGAGCTCGCGGCTCAGGGAGATTTGTAAATGATGTCCCGGCACAGACTCGTGCAGCGTCAATGCCTCGAGGTTGTACAGTGGGCGGTTCTCGAGTTTGTAGGTGTTCACCCAGTAAATCCCGGGCTGCGTGCCGCCCTGTGGCGCGGAGACATACCGTCCCGACGTGTATTTCGGCGCAATATCGTCGGGAACCGGGTCAACGGTGTATGGCAATCGCGGCAGTGTCTTGAATAACGACGGTAATTTGCCGTCCATCCTTTTCGCGATGCGCGATGCGCGCTCTAACAACGCCTCCGGTGTTTTCGCATAGAACTGCGGATCGGTACGCAGAAACTGCAGGAATGCCGCGAAATCTCCTTTGAATCCAACCTGCTTCATTACCGCCTGCATTTCGGCGGAGATGCGTTCCACTTCAGCCTTGCCGGTATTGTGGATTTGCTCCGGCGTCAGATCGAGTGTCGTGAATTCGCGGATTTTCTGTGCGTAGTACGCGCGTCCGTTCGGTAATTCGGCCGCGGCCAGAGACGTGCGCGACTGCGGCAGATACTCAGTGCGAAAGAATTCTAGAAATTCGCGATAGGCGGGAACGATACTATTTGCTACGGCATTACGACCGGCGGTGCGTAAACGTTCCTGTTCGCTTGCGGGGATGGTCGCTGGAAACTTCGTGAACGGCTCATAGAACACGCTCTTTGTTGGATCGCTCACGACATGCGCGGAGATCGTGGTGTCGTAGCCGTCGAGCGTCGCGCGTGGCACTGTGAATCCGCGCTTTAATCCGCCGCGCATCAATACGATTTCCTCATGCATGAGCCGCGGCCACGCGTTCATGCGCGCGATGTAATTCTCGTAATCCTTGACCGTGTTTAGCGGGACTTCCTTAGCGAGGCGCGAGAATCCCGAATGGAATCCGGAATCGGCATTGAACGGCATTTCATATTCGCCGAGCTCGTAATCCGCGATGCCATTGCGCAGGCGCTGGCGGAAAATGTCGTAGTTGATGCGTTCCTCGTCGGGAAGTTTCGAGGAGTCGATTTTCTCCAGCTCCGCGAGAAACGATTTCGTTTCCTCGTATTCGGCCTTCAATGCGGCCGGCGTGGCGCTCGCCAGCCGGTCATTCCACTCGTGGCGGCCGACGGACGTCGCGAAAAGCGGATCGCGTTGGAGTCGTGCTTGCCACTCGCGATCGAACAACGCGTGGAGCGATTGCACGTCGTCGCCGAGTGCGGTGAAGGCGGCGAGCGTGAGGCCGAGGAGGAGCGTCAGTCTGCGCAGCATTGGGGCAGGATAACAGCGTCACGGCATGCGTGCATCGGCCGCAACGATCGCGAGCGACGGCTCCTGGAGAAATGCAGCCACGCCGATCGTTTTCCATGAGTCATTGAGCGGAATCTTCACTGTGGATTTGAATCCGTTTGCATCGGCGTCGCCGATGCGCCGCTCCCATCGCACGATGTAATTGTTGGTCAATGTGCGATGTGCGTTCTCGCCAGACTGTACGGCGGTCGTAATCCCGTTCTCGAATAATGCAACGATTGCGCTTGCGCGATTCCGCTCTGTGCGCGCATGCAACTCGACAATGAATTCATTGCCAATGCGAGTCGCGCGATCAATTTTCACTACGCCGCGATTCCGTTGTTCGAATTGCGCGTCGATTTCTTTGCGGATTTGTCCTTCGGCGGAACCGACGAGTTGCGTCGTTCCGCCGATCACGAGTTGTGGCGTGTAGACCTGCGAGCCCTGGATCGTGCGCGCGTAATCCGTCTGTCGCCTCGTCCATTGTTTCGACGAAAACGGATCGCGCCAGCCGATGGAATCCCAATAATCGACGTGATATGCGAGCGGAATCACGCGGCCGTGCTCGAAGGATTCAGCACCGAGCTTTGTAAGCAGACGATCGGCGGGCGGACAACTCGAACAGCCTTGCGATGTAAAGAGCTCGAGAATCACGGTGGGTGATTGTGGAGGCGCGCTCCGCGCATCGCGCGAGCACGCAAAGAGCAGCAACACGGCGAGCGCGACCGTTTGTCGCATCGGCATGCCCGTTAGGATGCCACGAGACCGTGTTCGCCGCATGCACAGTTCGTCAGACATCGATACTATGGCTGCCGGTCCACGCGCAGGCACGTCGTCGTTCCGTGTCGGTCGCACACATGCGAACATGTGCTCATTCCGCTCTACTTCGACGCATTCGCCATGACGCTGGTGCGAATGCGTCGGCGCAATTCATTGTGGATGCGATGGGATACTTTCGATAATGACTGTTCGAGCGCGCATTCTGGTTGTTTGTGCGGGCGCTCTGGAATTCGCAGCACTGTGTTGTGTGACGTTCGTCGCGTGGATCGTTTCGGTATGGTTTCTCGATGACGCGATGGTAGAAACGATGCAGGACGCGGATTGGTGTGCGATCGCAGTTCAGCGGTTCCTGCTTTGTCTTGTGGCGGCTGGCATTCTTGCCGGGTTTGTGTTCGTGGTGAATCGCTGGCTCGCGAGACTCATGAAGCAACCCGCGAGCCGATTGCCGCTAAACGTCGCGAAGCTCTTTCTGTTGCTGCCGGCCCTCGCGTCGTTCGCTGGTGCAATCCAGTTCCTGAGGACCAGGCCGTATATGTAACGACCAATCCCCTGTGATCCGCATCAAACGACAACGGTGTCCCGCCACACATAACGTCCGGCCGCTGAGGCGCACATTGTGATCAGGAGGCTGCAATGCGAAAAGCGCTCTTCTGGTTCGGCTGGGTAGTTCTATTCGTACTGCCGGTTTTGTTCATTGCGCAAATCATCATGATCGATGATCTGCCGCGGATTACGGCGTGGCAGTGGCTCGTGCCGTTTGCCGCGATTGTGTTGATCTACTTTGCGCGCAATCGCGACGACGTTTTGAAGCACCACGTCGTCTAACGCATTACGGACGCGTTTTCAGCACGACCTGCAGGACGGTCATGATCGTCTCGCGCGAGAGATCGCCTTTGTAGATGTAGCCGTCGGCGCGTTCGAGTGCGGGCGGAATGGGCGTCTCGTGATCGAGCTTGCGCGACATCACGACGACGACCGGGATCGCGGCTGTGTCCGGGTTGTCCTTCAACGTGCGCAGTAATTCCTCGCCGGGCATGCCGGGGAGCAGGAGATCGAGCAGGATCGCGTCCGGATGCTTTGCCGCGATCTCGCGTAAGGCCGCTTCCGCGCTTTCGGTTTCGATCACATTGTTCGAATCGACCATCGAGCGGATGATGTAGCGCGAGCTCTCGTCGTCGTCGACGATCAGGACCGACATCGACGGCTCGCGCGTGACGCGCGCGTATTCGTCGACGGCGCTCGTCACTTCGAGAATATTGAACGGCTTGCGGATGATCAGCCGCACGTTCTTCGAAACCGTGTTTGTGACCGCTGGTCCGGCCGCGGTGCAGACGATGACCGGCGTCGACGGTGCGTGCTCCTCGATGAAGGCGATGACGTCCTGCCCCGAGATCTTCGGCATCATCAGGTCGACGATCGCCAGGTCGTAAGAATTATGGGTGAGGATGTCCAGCGCTGCCTCGCCGCCTTCCACGGTCGTGACGGAATGTCCGGCGTGGACGAGCAACACTTCGAGCAGTTTGCGAGTGGACGCGTCGTTCTCAACGATGAGGATGTTTTTCGGGGTCATCGCTTTTTACGGCAACACCCTAAAAGCCCAGGGCCTCGGCGGTCAACGAATTCATTCGAGCGCGAAGACAACACTCACGGTTGCTCTAACCGAGATGCGTCCCGGTGCGAGCGGACCTTCACTCGGAACCTCAGCCGAACCCGCGTTCTGCGAGGCGTTTGCAGCGATGTTCGCGTTCCATCCTCTCCACGACGAGAACGCGCTCCACCCGTCGTTGCCTTCGGTGATTTGCAACGCTTTGCCGGCAGTGCGGCCGAGGGAGGTGGCGAGGAGTTGGGCCTTCTCGTGAGCGGCCTTCGTGGCCATGCGACGCGCTTCGTCGCGCCGCTCGCGCAACTTCGACGTGCGAAATTCAATGCTTTGCACCTGATTCGCGCCCGCCTCGATGAGATCGGTCAGCAGACGCTCGAACTGGGAGACATCCTTCGACGTAATCACGAGCGAGCGTCGCACCGTGTACGAATCGGGCGTCGTGCGTCGCGTCACGTAGTTCGGATTGATGCTGATGTAGTCCGTTTGGATCGACGCGGCATCAATGCCGTTGCGTTTCGCCGCGGCGATCGTTTTCGCGATCGCGGCGTCATTCAGTTCCTTCGCGATGCGCAATGTCGCGTGCATCGTCTCGATGCCGACCGAGATTTCGACTTGATCGGGATCGACGAGTAGTTCGGCCGTTCCGGAAGTCGTGACGGACGGCGGCGAAGTTTGTGCGAACAGCGTCAGCGAAAAAATCACGACGGGGACGAATGCGAATCCTCGAACCATCGAAGCCTCCTGTTTCGAGTATGAACAGCCGCGCTCGTGTTGCGACGCGCGCGCGATCGCTTTTTACAAGCCTTGTACGCGGCGAAACTCCGGGTACGGACTTCGCGTCAGAGGAGCCATGCACGCACGTCTTCTCGCTTTCGTTCTGCTGGTTGCTGCTCTGCCCGCGCATGCGCTCACGCTCGATGAGTTGCGGCGTACGCTCGCATCGTTCGATGGCCAGACGCCGTTTCGCGTGAAGATCGATTCGACGCATCGCCGCGGCGAAGGCAAGGAGAAGAAAGACAGCCGCGGCACCGCGATCGCGGAAGACGACGGCACGAGCATTCGCATCGTGCACGACAAGAAAGAGCTGCGGCTGCAGCTCGCGAAACCATCGAGCGATCGCACCGATCACAGCGTCCCCGCGGCGGAAGCGTTCGAGTTGATGAATTTCGCGCCGTCGCTGCTCAGGACGCTCGAAGGTGCGACGCTGAAGAAAGTCTCACCGGCAGTGCTCGATGGCAATGCCGTGACGCTCGTGGAGATCGTGCCCGTGCGCGAGAAGGATGAAGACGGCGACAAGTGGATCAAGAGCTACAGCGACACGTTGCTGTTGTGGCTCGGTCCCGGCAACGTGCCGGTTGCCGCGGAGCGCACGATGAAGATGAAGGCGCGCATCGTCGTGATCGGCGTGGAGTTCGCGAAGAAGGAGAAGTGGCGCTTTCTGCGCGCGGGCGAACGTCTCGTCGTTGCGGCGCGATCGCTGGAATCGTCGGGATCAGGGTTGGGGAGAAGTGAGACGGAGTTCAAGACGGCGATGGTGACGGTGTTGAAGTGATGTCATCCCGAGCGTGAGCGAGGGATCTGGAGCTCGGGTGGCGGCACAAGGCATGTGATTCGCGCCGCCCACACACCCAGGTGCCCCGCGCCCCCGCCGGGGGGACAGCCAGAAAAACACCGACCACCCCCCCCGAGTAATCCCTCTGACCAGGCCCCCCACCACCTACCCCCCCGTGCCGCCCGCGCGCCG
>JBQCJC010000643.1:0-5339 GCA_051953135.1 Thermoanaerobaculia bacterium
GGCTGAGGAATTGAAAATTGAAAATTGAAAATTGAAAAAGGTCCGGCTGCGCGGGCGTTTTTCAATTTTCAATTTTGCATTTTCAATTTCTACCGCCAGGAGGGAGATGGTACCGAGGGGCGGGTTCGAACCGCCGACCCCTGGATCCACAATCCAGTGCTCTAACCAGCTGAGCTACCTCGGCACGGGAGGCGAATGATAGCGACGTTCGCGCGGAATGCAAAGCGCTCGTCGTCACGCACTAACGCGTGAGGCCGCGCTCGCATTTCTCATTCGAAAACGATCTTCGCGGGAGGGGTTGACGTCGCGGAGTCGAACTTCACCTGATCGTAGCGGCGCGTGCGACCTCCAGTATCGCGCGCGACGATCGTGAACGTGGCGATCGGATTCTCGAGCACGTCGAGCTCGATCCCCGCGGCGATGACGATCTGACCTTCGCGAATCGTGGCGCGACGCGCGCGCCATTCCGTACGCGACTGGTCGTGAATGATCAGCACGTCGTGGAGGTCGGACATGGTGAGGGGATCGGAGGATAGACCGACATCCGTAAATGTGCAGTTCGGTTTTAGACAAAGATGCGTCAAAACGGAAGGGCGCGTAGCGACCAACGTAACGCGCGCTAGTCGCGTTGCACGTATTCGCGCGTTCGCTCCACGTGTACTTTGATCGCCCGGCGATCGCGATCGATCAATCCCAGCGCGCGGAACTTTTTGAGGAACGCGGTGATGCGCGGCCGCGTTGTACCGACGATTTGCGAGAGGTCTTCGTGCGAGATCAACTGATCGAGCTTGAGGTACGCGCCGTCGCGAGAGCCGAGTCGCTCCGCGATGTGCAGCAGCACTTTCGCGAGGCGGCGCTCGCTGGGCATCGTGACGAGATCGACGACCGCCGCTTCGCGCTCCGTGAGTCGCGAGGCGAGATGACGCAGCAGCGCGGCGTTGGCGTTCGCGCGATCGACAGCGGCGAGAAACGTACGACGCGGAATGCGGCGCACGATCGATGACTCCATCGCCACAGCGTTTTCAATGCGGCGATCGTTGCCGTTGAAGCACGACTCGCCGAACACATCGCCGGCGGCGTAGATCGCAAGCAGACAATCCTTCCCCGCGGCAGACGACATCGACAGCTTCACCTGACCGGATTCGATCAGGTACATCGCGTCGTCTTCATCCCCGGTCGCGTAAACCGGTTGATGCGCGTCTACGCGCACCTGCGCGTCTGTCGTCGGATCGCGATCGAAAACCTCGCGAAGGGACGGTGCATGCGCATGCGCGCGGCCGTCTTTGGAAGGCATCGGTTCAAAGGCGCAGCGATGCTAGAGAGCACTGATTGCTGCGTCTGTTCAGAATTGGACACTGATCGGTGTCTGGTTCTGCGAACGCCTACTTCGCGAAGAAACACGCGCAGTTTCTCGCGCAAACACAGTGCGCATTGGAGAGATCCGCGCGTTGTGCGCATCGATGCAGAGCGGTGCTCGATCGTGCACAGTGACGCGAGCCGCGCGGCACTGAGTGATGCGCGCGAACGTATCCTGCGCACGCGTAACTGCACGCGATCGCGGACTCGATCTACTGAAAGTGGACGAGAAAAAATTACGACGCGATCAGCAGCACGTCGGCGAAAAAGTTTCGCGCGTCGGTCCATTTGCGCGAAACCGTGAAGCCCGCGCCCGCGGCGAGCGCCGCAATCGTCGCATCGTCGTGTTTGTAAGAGCTCTCGGTATGAATCGTTTCGCTGTGCGCGAACTCGACATCGAGATTCAACGCGCCGATGTGGACGCGCTGCGCTTTCATCGAGACGAGATGCATTTCGATGCGGCCGAGCGTTTCGTCATAGAACGCTCGATGACGAAACGAGGCGAGATCGAAGTTCGCCGCGAGCTCGCGATTCATGCGCGTGAGCAGATTGAGATTGAACGCGGCGGTGACGCCGAGGGCGTCGTCGTAGGCTGGCTCGAGAATCGATTTGGATTTGCGTAAGTCAGCGCCGAGGAACAGCGCGTCGCCGGGTTGGAGCGAATTGCGGAGATCGCGCAACATCGCCAGCGCTGCATCCGGATCGAGATTGCCGATCGTCGATCCGAGAAACAACACGGCTGTTCGCACGTTGCTCTTCGGCAACAGCGACATTGGCACGGACGGACGCGCGAAATCCGAAACGACGCCGGTGACGCGAATGCGCGGATAGGCGAGCAGCAACTCGCGACCGACGCGCTCGATCATCGTCGCATCGACATCGACCGGTACGTATTCGATGTCCTGCTGACGCGCGGTCAGCACATCGAGAAGGATGCGCGTCTTGCGAGCGGCGCCGCTGCCGAGCTCCACGAGGCGGATGTTCGTTCCGAATTCGTGCGCGATGTCGCGCGCATGCGTCGTGAGCACTTCGCCTTCGGCACGCATGACGTAGTACTCGGGCAGAAAGCAGATCGCATCGAAGAGGGATGAGCCGAGCTCGTCATAGAACCAGCGCGGCGGCAACCACTTCTGCGCGGCCGTGAGTCCCGCGCGCACGTCAGCCGCGAAGTCGTCGCGCGAAGTTTCGGCGCGGACTAACTCGAAGCGGGTCGGAGTCGTAAAAGGAATCGGGGCCGCCGTCATGAGGTCACAAAATTGTAGCGCGGGTGATCGACGGAACTTGACGACCCTAGAATGCGTCGAAGTCCTCGGAAACAAACAATATGCAGAAGACACTCGCCGCCGCAGTGGCTTCACTGTTCGTCGCCGGTTGCTATTCCGGGATCGCCGACGATGCACCGAAGCGTCAGGATCTCCGTGTTCATCGCGGGCCCTTTCATCACGAAATGATTCTCACCGGCGAGCTGGAAGCCGCTCGCGGGGAGTTGCTCTCCGTTCCGCCGCTGCCGTCTTGGCAGACCTCGATCAAGTGGATCGCCGATGATGGCTCGACGGTGCGCGCGGGCGAGCCGGTCGTGGAGCTCGACAACAGCTCGCTCACGTCCGATCTCGATTCGAAGCGCCAGACCGCGACGCAGGCGTTGCAGGAACTGCAACAGAACGAAGCGCAGTGGGCCGCGGATCTCGAGCAGAAGAAACTCGATGTCGAGAAGAAGCGTGCGGATCTCGAGAAAGCGGAGATCGATGCGCGCGTGCCGAAGGAGTTGTTGTCCGCGCGCGCGTTCGAAGAGAAGCAGGGCGCACTGCGTCGCGGAAAGACGGAGCTCGAGAAAGCGCAGGACGTTCTTCGCTCGACGCAAACGGCGGTCGATGCGGAGCGGCAGAATCTGCAATTGCGTATCGAGCGCACGCGACGCGAGATCTCGATCGCGGAGAACGCCATCGGCGCACTGGTGCTTCGCGCGCCGCGCGATGGGATCGTGGTGATCAAGGATCATCCGTGGGAAGGCCGCAAGTTGCAGCTCGGCGATCCCGCGTGGGTGGGCATGCCGATCTCGCTGTTACCGGAGCTCGATTCGATGCGCGTCACCGCGCAATTGCCCGATGTCGACGACGGCAAGGTCGCGGTCGGAATGCCGGTGACGATGACGATGGATGGTTATCCGGCGATGCAGTTCTCCGGACGTGTGCGATCGATCGGCGCGGTGGCGCAGGAGAGTCGCCGTCAATCGCTGCGACGTCACTTCGAAGTGCTGATCGATCTCGATCGTCTCGATCTCGATCGCATGCGTCCCGGTTTGTCCGCGCGCGTGCTCGTGCATCGCGATGCGAAGCAATCAGCGCTGCTCGCGCCGCGCGCGGCGATTGATTTTTCGGAGAAGAGGCCGCGCATACGACTCGAGAACGGCTCGATGCAGGATGTGATGTTAGGTCCGTGCAACGCGCTTGATTGCATCGTGACGGGTGGGATCGAGGAAGGCACGCGGTTGAAAGAAGTGGTCGAGGTGAATCGTGGCTAAGCTGATGAAGCTTCGTTTCGCGATTCCTCTCGCGATCGTCGTGTTGTTCCTGTTCGGCGGATGGTCGCTGCGCAATAAGCTCGCGGCGGATCGTCAGGGCCAGTGGGTTCACGCGAAGCGCGCGGATCTCGTCACCGGGTTCGAAGTCAGCGGCACTCTCGCCTCGGTCTCGTCCGAAAGCCTCGGGCCTCCACAACTTCCCGACGTGTGGCAATTCAAGATCGCGATGCTTGCGCCAGAAGGCTCGGAGGTGAAGAAAGGTCAGCCGGTGCTGGCGTTCGACACGAGCGAGTTGCAGCGCAAGCTCGAAGAGAAATCGGCGGTCGCCGATGAATCGCGCAAGCAGATCGAGAAGGAACGCAACGATCTCTCGCTGAACACGAAGGACGAGCGGCTGAAGCTTGCCGAAGCAGAGGCGCGATTGCGCAAGGCCGCGTTGAAACTCGAGGCGCCGCCCGATGTCGCGGGCATCAACGCGCACAAGCAAACGGAGATCGAGTACGCAATCGCGAAGCGAGAAGCGGAAGCGATTCGTGCGCGTGTCGAATCACTCGAGCGCGCGGCCGCGGCGCGCATTCGTTTGCTCGAGAGTCGCAAGAACGATGCGGAAGCGATCGTCGCGAGCACGCAAAGTGCGATTCAGCAGATGACGCGCATGTCGTCGCGCGACGGCACGGTGGTCTACATCACGAACTGGCGCGGCGATAAGAAGAAGGTCGGCGACGATTCGTGGAAAGGCGAGCGGATTCTCGAAATCCCCGAGTTGCACCAGATGAAAGCCGAGGGCGAAGTCGATGAAGTCGATGCGGGACGCGTCGTCATCGGCCAGCGCGTGACGTTGCGGCTCGATGCGCATCCCGACGAAGAGTTCCACGGCACGATCACCACCGCGGCGCGCACCGTGCAGCGCAAGAAAGGCACGCAGGATCCGCTGAAAGTGCTGCGCGTCGATATCAAGCTCGATGAAACCGACGCCGCGAAGATGCGTCCGGGCATGCGCTTTCAGGGAACGATCGAGCTCGGTCGCGTGAAGAACGCGGTGCTGATCCCGC
This sequence comes from Thermoanaerobaculia bacterium, assembly GCA_051953135.1. Classification (GTDB taxonomy): domain Bacteria; phylum Acidobacteriota; class Thermoanaerobaculia; order Gp7-AA8; family Gp7-AA8; genus QHVT01. Next base: position 4,930 of record JBQCJC010000643.1, read on the forward strand.
GCGAGGCCGTGTTCGTCGGCGCGAATGGGCCGTACGCAAGCCGCCGCGGTCCTCTGCGCGTCGACCAGGTGCCGATCAAGCTCGGCCGCGAAAACGACAAATTCATCGAAGTGCTGAGCGGCATCACCGCCGGCGATCGCGTGCTCGTGTCGAAAGAGAAGGAAGAGGAGACCAAGTCGTGACGCACGCAACGTCATCCCGAGCGTCAGCGAGGGACCTGGGCGGGCGGGGCTTGTCATCCCGAGCGTTAGCGAGGGATCTGGGCGGGCGGGGCCACGATGCTCATGCCTCGTACCGCCACCCGAGCCCCAGGCGTCTCGCTCCCCCTCGACCTGACAAGCTGCTGTCAACCCCAGCGTTATCGAGGGACCAGGGCGGGCGGGGCCGCCATGCGCATTCGTCGTACCACC
>JBQCJC010000644.1:0-5482 GCA_051953135.1 Thermoanaerobaculia bacterium
GTTGCCGAGAATGCGATGCGCGCCGGAGCTCTTCGCATCCTTCGCTACTGCTTTTTTCGCCAATGCGACCGCGCGCTCCAATGACGCGAGCGGCGACTGGCCTTGCGAAAACTGCCAATCGCCGTAGCGCTGCAGAATCACCGACTGCGTGCGATATCCCTCCTCCGACTGCGGATTCGCTTGCGATGCGCGATCCGCTGCCTCGAGCGCCGATTGCATCGGCGACGTCGGATCGTCGCCGCGCGCGATGGCGAGCAACATCATGCGAAACCGCGACTCCGCGATGCCGAGCAACACCGTCTCATCGCTCTTCGCAATCGCCTCGGCATCGAGATACGCGCGTTGCGCGAGATTCAATCCGTTCGCGGCCGCATCGTTCTCACCTGCGTTCGATTGCTCGATCGCGCGCGCGAGATGAATGTCGCCCTCGAGTGTTTTCGCCTCGTGCAACCACGGCACATCCGCGAATGCTTTTCGCGATCGCGCCAGAGCCACGTCGTATTTCTTTTCGTACAACGCCATGAGCCCTTCGACGTACGCCGGCGACTCACTGCCCGTGCCTTTGCTGCGACGCAACCATTCGAGCGCCGCATCGCGATACTGCGTTTCGATCTGACGTCGTCGCGCAGCGCGCGCGTCCACGTTCGCGATGCGCTCCGCGTCCTGCAACTCTTCCTGATACTGCGCGCCAATCACACGCCCGAGCGCGTATGCGACTTCCGGCGTTCGATACTCCTCTCGCCAGGCGGCTTCGAGGTTCGCGCGACTATTTCCCCATTCGCGAAGTGCGAGATATCCGCGGCCGATCGCATAACGCGCAGGGCCGGCCGACGTGCGACTCATCGACTGCACCTCGCGTTCGATGCGCGTGATGCGCTCGCGAATCCAGAGACGCTCGCGTTGCGTGTCGTGCAACGGCAGCATGCTCGAGTAGCGCGCGATCGCTTCCATCCGCTCGATCTCCTGACCGAAGCGTTGCGCGGCTTGTTGTCGATTCGACGATTGCACGGACGTCGTGATCGCCCATGCGATCGATGCGAGCACGGCGACGCTCGCAATCGCAAGCAGCGTCGCAATGGTCGGATGTTTTCGCGCGCGCATCGCCCAGCGATACGCGAACGACGTACGGCGCGCCTGAATCGGCTCGCCGTCGAGATATCTCCGCAAATCCTCGGCGAGCGCACGAGCAGACTCGTAACGACGTGCAGGATCTTTCTCCAGGCACTTCATCACGATCGTGTCGAGATCGTTCGCGATCGACGGATCGAGCGTGCGCGGCGACGGCGCGTCTTCGGTGACGACTTTCATCATCACATCGACGATCGAGTCGGCGATGAATGGCGGGCGGCCGATGAGAATGTCGAAGAGTGTTGCGCCGAGGGAGTAGACGTCGGTGCGGCGATCGATCTTCGTGCGCTCCGCGCGTGCCTGCTCCGGCGCCATGTACGGCGGCGTACCGACGACGGTGCCGATCGTCGTCATCGTGTCCATCGACGAATCGCGCGCGAGTCCAAAATCGAGCACCCACGCATGCCATCCGCCATCCGGCTTCGGCTCGACCATGATGTTGTTCGGCTTGAGATCGCGATGCACGAGTCCCGTGCGATGCGCGGCGTGCACCGCTTCGCACACATCGACCATCACCGCGACTTTCTCTTCGACCGACATGCGCATCGCCGCCTCGGCGAGCGTGATGCCGTCGATGCAACGCATGGCGATGAACGGACGGCCTTCGATGATGCCGGTCTCGTACACGTCGCAAATGTTTTCGTGACCGATCTGCGCCTGCGCGCGTGCTTCGCGCAAAAAGCGGGCGAGATGTTCGCGATCGGTCTCGCGTAGAAACTTCAACGCGACCGCACGATTGAGTGTCGGATCGAACGCGCGATAGACCTCGGCCATCCCGCCAGTGCCGAGGTGCTCGCGAATTTCATAACGCCCGATCATGGAAGGCATCGGTGCGGAGACATCGAGCGAACGCGCGTCACGATCGCCGCGCGTGAGACGTTCGGTCGGATGGGGATCCATCATGAGCGTTCGGGAACGCCGATGAGTATGTAACGAAACGCGCGGCCGCGACACTACCGAGCCGCAAAAGTCATTCCGAGCGTGAGCGAGGAATCTGGTCGAATCCGCAACCGCGTTCGTGTTTCATCCGATGTGGGTCGAGGCGCCGGACAACACGCTGCATTACGGAACGGTGATCTTCAATCCGTTCGGAAAGCCGATCAAGGGAACGGTGCTGACGCCGGTGAAGAAAGCGACGATGACGAAGACGCTCGCGCTGAAGGATGCGGTGAAAACGCAACAGGCGATCGAGGCCGAGGAGCGGCATCGGCTGCGTCGATGATAGAAAGTGGAGCGGGCTGCGCAGTTGTGCCGTTCATGACAACCGCGTGCGGTTCATGACGCGAACGAAAGTCCTCGCATGCATCGACGTGTTTGACGATGCATGCGAGAACGACTGACAGCAGTGGCGGTCGCCGTCGCAATTGCGGCCACGACCATTCCTTTCTTCCAAACGAAAACGCCCGCGCAAGCCGCGCCGGCGCGCATCGCCATCGGCAGCGTTGATGTGCCTGCGCCCGAGCCTGTTGCGAACGTCGCGGATGCACCCGCGTGGGATCTGCCGAATCTCGATCACGCGCGCGTTGATCACTGGGTGAACGTTTTCACCACGACGAAGCGCGATGACTTCGCGATCTTTCTCGAGCGCATGAAGACGTACGAGCCGATGATTCTCGACAAGCTCACGACGCGGAACATGCCGCGCGATCTCATCTTCCTGGCGATGATCGAATCGGGCTTCAATCCCGCCGCGCGATCCGGTGCATCGGCTGTCGGCTTGTGGCAGTTCATCGCCGACACTGGTCGTCGCTACGGACTCACGGTCACGTCGAAAATTGATGAGCGAAAAGATCCGGAGAAGTCGACCGATGCAGCGCTCGAGTATCTCGCCGATCTGCACGCGCGCTTTGGTTCGTGGTACCTCGCCGCGGCCGCGTACAACACGGGTGAGAATCGCGTGGGCCGGATCATGCGCGAGTTGACGGGGAGCGAGCGCGGTAACGAAGAGTCGTATTACGAGATCGCGGATCGCCTGCCCGCGGAGACGCGCGAGTACGTGCCGTTGATGATCGCGGCCGCGCGCATTGCGAAGGAACCGGCGAAGTATGGGTTTGATGGCGTGTCGCTATGATGCGCCGTCAGATGACGATCACCATTCGCCGCGCCGAGCTTCGCGATCGAGACTCTCTCGGGCGCCTCGGCGTCGCGCTCATGCGCACGCATCACAACTTCGATCCGCTGCGCTTTCTGGCGCCGATGGACGGCGCCGAGCGCGGCTACGCATCCTGGCTCCTCGGCATCTCGCGCAACGACGAAGGCATCGTCTTCGTCGCCGCCGATGATCACGACAACGTGCTCGGCTACGTCGCGGCAACGCTCGAAGACATCTCGTGGATCGACCTTCGCGGCGCGTGCGGCTACATCCACGACGTCATCGTCGACGAGCCCGCGCGCCGCAACGGCATCGCCACGAAACTCCTGACGGCCGCACTCGAATGGCTGCGCGAGCACCACGCGCCACGCGTCGTCCTCTCCACCGCCGCGCCTAACATCGCCGCGCAAACCTTCTTCGCGAAGTTCGGCTTTCGGAACACGATGGTGGAGATGACGAAAGAGCTCTAGCCCAGCGCCTCGCGCACCGCACTCATTTCACTCGCCATCCCATCCTCACCCACCACCGACTCAATAATCACCGGGCACTCCATCGCAATGTGATGCGCGACGTGCGCGTATGCGCGGCGTGACATTGCGCCTAACGGCATGTGCTCGCCGCGTGAGCCGACTTCGCTGATGTGAATTTGCCGGAGGCGGGAGCCGAATGCATCGAGCATGAGCAGCGCGGACGTCATCGTGGGATCGATCTGGCGGGCGTGGCCGAGGTCGAGACAGAAACTTGCGGAGGGATAGAGGGTGAACAGCGCGTGTAACTCATCCACTGTACGGCCCGTTGATTTGCGATCGTCCATATTCTCGAGACAAAGACGATCGCCGAGCTGGCGCCACAGCGACGCCGTTTGCAGCACCTCGGGATGCGCGATCACCGGCCACGGCACGCGTTGCAGCAGCGCGAAAACAGAATCCTCGGACAGCGTTCGCAACGCGCTCGGGGCGTGCAGAGAGATGTACGTGAATCCGGAGAGATCGAGTTGCGGCAGGGCGTCGATCAGCAACGGCAACTCGTGATCGCGCAACGCCGACAGCTCGATCGCCGGAACGCCGCGCTGCAATTCGATCCCGCGGCGGAAATCGCCTTTCGCGAGCGCGCCGGTCGAGAACCCGATCGGACGCATCAGAACACTCCGAACTGGCGGATGAGATTCGGCAGCTTCGGATGCGCATCGAAGAACAATCGATTCACACCCTCGCGAAACTTCTTGCTCGCCTCGCGCAGACCCGCGTACGCCGGCTCCGCGAGCGCATCCTCGAACGCCACCTTCTCCAATGCATCGCGCGAGGATGGATTCGACAGCACGCCGAGAAATTCGTCGTACGACGAGAAGATCAGCTCCGCGACGCTGCGATCGCCGCATCCGAGAACCGCGCGTGCGAGCAGCTCGAGCGGAGGAACATCCGTCAGCGAACGAATGAGACTCGCGAGCATGCGGTAATACTCATCATCGCGCGACGCGTTCGCGAGCTCCGCCGTCGGGAACAACTCGCCCGCGAACGACGCCAGCAGTCCCCACGTGAACAACACCTTGCGCGAAAACCGCAGCTTGATGTTGCGAATCCCAAATCCCTCGTGCTGCCGCTCCCACATCTTCGACGCGTAATCGCTGCCGATCGTGCGCCAGTAACGCACGACATCGTTGAGCAGAAAATGCGGAATGCTCTGGCGAAATCCGCTGCGGCTCTGCACCGCGCGGTCGTACACGACGTAGCGCGACAACACGTTGTGAATCACGCGCTCGCGCACCTGCGGACTGGTGAGCGAGCGCGATTCACTGAGCAGCAGAATGCGTCGCGTGAGATTCTCATTCGAGTCGCGCGTGCCGGCGATGTAGTGCACGAGCTCGTGACCCGCGACGATGCCGCCGAACGTGCCGGTGCGACCGACTTCCTTCGCCACGACACCGCGAATGCGTTCGTGAATCTCGCGCACGAGGAGACTGTGCTCGGGATCCGACGGACCGTCGACGAGCAGCAACCAGTCCGCGTCACTGCCGCGCGTCGCCTCGCCGCGGCCTAACGAGCCGGTGACGACGATCGAGAAATTCGCGTCGCTGAGATCGGCAACGGCGTCGCTCAATTCGGCGAGCATCTCGACGGTGGTCTGTCTCGCGTTTCGCAGCGAGCTCCAATTCGCACCGAGCTCCTGCTCGAGTCTGAGGATCGATTCCACGCGGCGAAACTTACATCGTTTGGAGTGCGGTGGCGCAAGCCACCGCTTTCGACAGCGGCAGCTTCGCTGCCG
>JBQCJC010000645.1:0-5850 GCA_051953135.1 Thermoanaerobaculia bacterium
GCGATGTGGTCGTCGCAGACCTCGAGCTCGACGGCGACCTAATCGTGGCACCGAACCTACCCCCCGGCGTTGGCGAGGCGCGCCGCAACCCCCGCGTCGTCGCCGTTCACCGCGGACGCCTCGAAGCGGAGATCTTCGAAATCGTTCGCTCGCCGAAGGGCACGCTGCTCGCGCAGCGCACGCGCACTCGCATCGAATGGCCGCGCGAGCTCGGCCGCCCCGAGCCCGGAACGCTCGTGTTCGTAGACGATCAGAATCGCCCAGTGACGTCGCAGATATCGCCGTTCGACATCTTCATCTGGACGCCCGTCGCAATGACGGCGCTCACCAACCGCGAAGAAACCGCGGCAATGCTCATTCCCAGCGCACCACTGACCACCGGCAACTTCCGCCTCGAATTTTCAGTGGACCGCCGCCGCTGGCCCGCGGCGGTGCCGGACGGGATTTCGAATTACCGGGCAGGGGGGATGGTGGAGTTTGTGTTGTGAGCTGAAGGCGAATTGGAATTAAAAAGAAAACCAGTAGAGATAGCGGCCCCAAAAGTAAAGTAACGTGGCGTCAAAGACCCCACTACTTTGCGAATGAAACGGTGTGCTGCCCTCCTGGTCACGGCCTTCGTGTTCGGCGTCTTTACGCCGGCGGCGCGGTCGCAGCCTCGCTATGTCCGGCAGTCGTGGACAACAGCACAGGGACTTCCACAGAGCTCGGTCAAAGCGATTGTGCAAACGCGCGACGGCTATTTGTGGCTGGCGACGTTCGGCGGGTTGGCGCGGTTCGACGGCGCGCGCTTCGTTGTGTTCGACACGGCCAACACGACGAACCTGAAGAGTAATCGCGTCCTCGCTCTGTTCGAAGATCACAGTGGCACGCTCTGGATCGGAACCGAGACCGGCGGACTCTCGAATTATCGCAACGGAGTTTTCCGATTCTTTCCGACGCCGGCCGAAGTGTCTGCGATCGGCGAGAGCCGCGACGGGAGTTTATGGATCGAGACGTCCGCGGGCTCATTGCGGCTGCGGAACGGCCGATTCGAAAAGGATCCGCACCGAGGGCCTCGATTGGACGCAACAGACGGGTCGTTCTGGTTCAACGACCATGGCGTCGCCGCTCGGATTCGAAACGGTGTCCTGCAACGCTACGACGCGATTGTGCTCGATCGATATCCGTTAGGCGCATTTCCAATCTTTCCGCGCATCGCCGAAGACCGCCACGGCATCTGGATCCACGCGCAGACTGGCGTGTTCCGCATCTATCAGGGCGTGAGCACGCAGATCGCGAGACCAGGAGAAGTTCTGGCGATGAGCACCGACGCGAAGGGCGAGATCGCGCTACTGACTCCGCGGGGCGTTTCGCGCATCGTGGATGGTCACATCGAGGCCGTCGGCGTCATTGAGAGTGCTCTGCACGACGATCTGTATAGCATGGTCGTCGATCGCGAACAAAACATATGGATCGGCACCGCCACAATGGGTCTTCAGCGATTGAAGAGAGCCAGAATTACTTCCTATGCGGAAGCGGAAGGACTGACCGATCCGAGTGTCGTCGCGATCACCACTGACGGCGCAGGCGGATTATGGCTCGGTCGCCGGCAACTCTACCGGCTTCACGACGGAACGATCACTACAGCCGTCCCCGACATGGCCGTGAGGACGCTTTTTACCGATCCAGACGGGAGTCTATGGGTCGGCTATGACGGCGTGATGCACATCATCAATGGGAGCATTCGCGCCTCTTATCCCGACCTCGGCAAGGTCCGGGCGTTATTGCGCGATCGCAACGGAACGTTATGGGCGGGCACATTCGGATCGACCGCCGGTCTTTATCGCCTTGAAGAGGGAACGTGGAGGAAATACGAGGCGAATGGAATTACGGGAGCCGACGTCAATTCGATTTTCGAGAGCCGCGGTGGCGCTCTGTGGATCGGAACGAACCTGGGCCTGACGAAGATCGACCGCAAGACGAGCCGCCATTACACGACGAAGGACGGACTGTCGCACAATCTTGTGCGAGCCATTTACGAAGACGCGGACGGCGCATTGTGGATCGGAACCTACGGCGGTGGTCTCAATCGCCTGAAGAACGGAGTCATTCGGTCGCTTACGAGAGAGGCCGGATTATTCGACAACGTCGTCTCGTCCATCCTGGAAGATAACCGCGGCAATCTCTGGATGAGCTGTAATCGAGGAATCTTCCGCGTGAGCAGGGGAGATCTCAATGCGGTTCTCGATCGTGGAAGCGGCTCAGTACACAGCATTGCGTACGGTACGAGCGACGGAATGAACGCGGCCGAGTGTAATGGCGGTGGCCAGCCGGCGGGCTGGAAAGACGATCAAGGCAAATTATGGTTTCCGACGATCGACGGAGTCGTGTCGGTCGATCCCGTGCCGCTCAATCAGGTCCCACCGCCGGTGATCATTGAGGACGTGCGCATCGACGGCGCGCGCCTTGATCCACAATCGGAAGTGATCATTCCGCCGGGACATAGCGATCTGGAAATTCATTACACTGCATTGAATTTGACGGCGCCGGAACGAACTCGCTTTCGTTATCGTCTGATTGGCTACGATCGTAAATGGATCGAGGCGGACGAACGTCGGGTTGCTTATTACACAAACGTACGGCCCGGTACCTATCGCTTCATTGTGACCGCCTGTAATGACGATGGGGTGTGGAGCCCCGGCGGAGCAACACTGAAGCTGCAATGGCAGCCTCGATTCTTTCAGACCCTCTGGTTTCTCGCACTGGGTGTCCTCTTGGTCCCGGTGCTCGCTCTTGCCGCGTATTTCCTTCGCGTCAAACACCTTATGCGAAGGACGAGGATCCTCGAGACGAAGGTCGCGGAGCGAACCGCGGAAGTCGTCGGTATCAATGAAATGCTTCGGCGCAGCCACGACGACATGCTGTCCATTCTCAATCAATGGCAGACCGCCGTCCTAACGACCGATGCCGATGGACGCGTCGTCTTTTTGAATCATGCAGCGGAACATCTCGTCGGACGCGAACTGTCGACTGAACGCGTTCTTCGCTGGCATGACATGTTGTCGATGGAGGATTCCGATCGAAAGCAATTGACGGCGCTCATCGAAACACCGTCTGAGCGGCGTCATGCAGCAACGGTTCAATTGCATGGCCCTGATGGCGCGCGCATCTGGGTCGAGGCCGAAGTGGAAGACGATCCGCGCATGGCCGGGCGGCAGATGTTTTTCCTTTATGACATGACGGAGATTTACGACTTGCGCAGCCTGCTGGGCGAGAAGGCAAAATTTCACGATCTCGTCGGACAGAGCACGGCTATGGCCCTGGTCTATCAACAAATTCGCGATCTGTCCGGCGTTGATACCGCCGTCCTGGTCCGCGGTGAAACGGGAACGGGTAAAGAGTTGGTGGCACGGGCCATTCACAATACGAGTGCGCGACGATCCAAGCCGTTCATTGCAATCAATTGTGGCGGCCTAACGGAATCCTTGCTCGGCTCTCAATTATTCGGCCACAAGCGCGGAGCGTTCACTGGCGCCATCGCTGATCAGAAGGGCGTATTCGAGGCTGCACACGGGGGCACGTTGTTTCTTGACGAGATCGGCGACATTCCTCTCAACATGCAAGCCAGTCTGTTGCGCGTGTTGCAGGAGAAGGAGATCACGCGTCTGGGCGAAACACGTCCGCAGAAGGTCGACGTGCGCCTGATTGCCGCCACACATCGCGACCTCGATCAGGAAGTTGCCGCGGGTCGATTCCGTCAGGATTTGTTGTACCGCGTGCGAGTCGTCGAAATCCGTCTTCCACCACTGCGCGAGCGCCCCGAGGATCTTCCGCTGCTGGTTACGTGGTTCCTCGGCGAGCTCCATCGTGAACGTGACGAGCCCGTACCCGAGGTGAGTCGCGAGGCGATGCGCGCGTTGATGGCGCATTCCTGGCCCGGGAATGTGCGTGAGTTGCGGGGCGCGATCGAAGCTGCGCTGGTCCGGCGACGCGGGCTGATCCTCCAGGCGGATGACTTCAGGCTTGGCACTCCTGCGGTGGACTCTGTCATCGCACCTTCGCGCGACGCGCGACGACGGCGCGTGCTCGAGGCGCTGGAGCGCACCGGCGGGAATCGCGCCGCCGCGGCTCGTCACCTCGGCATCGGCCGGTCAACGCTGTACCTCTGGCTCGAAGAAATGGGGATTCAACGGAACTGAAGCGTCCATTGTGACTGCACAGTGTTGGACACTCATTGGACACAATCCGTCCGATCCGGACATCTCCCGACCTGCCCTTAATTCCATTAAATCCTTTGCTCATTAAGCGTTGACGCCATTCTGAAAGGTTGGCTGCGTCCTTGCGCTCCGCGGACGCCCATCCATGACCAGACACGGCACCGAATCGCCGCTTCTTCACGCGATCGTCAATGGAGACGCGGAACTGGTCGCGCGGCTCCTGCGCAACGGCGCCGACGTCAACGCCGCCACTCGCGATGGATGGACGCCCCTCATGAAGGCGTGCCTGTGGGAGCGCGCGGAACTCGTCGCGCTGCTGCTCGACCACGGCGCGTCGATCGACGCGCAAACAGTCGACGGATGGAGCGCTCTGAAGATCGCTACGCACAAAGCACACGACGACATCGTCCGGCTGCTCGCCCGGTCCATGCCGTCCTGACACGGTCCGCAAACGAAGAAAGGAGAAACGCGATGAAAACTCTGCCCTCGTCTTCCGGCGTCAGTCTCGGGTTATCCGGGAATGGCTCCGTCTCCTGCAGTGCAATGAACACTCTCAATGACTTCCAATCGTGCACGATTGAGGCATGGGTGGCCCTCCATGAGGCGGTCCCGCTCAATACGGGGCAGACCGTCGCGGTGAAACAGCCTTCGCAGAGTGACGGTTTCGGTTTGAGTCTCGTCGGCCGTGAAAGCGGCACTGTGGTCAGTGCGTTCTTTGGAACTTCCGACGACGTGGAAGGCGGATCGGTAACCCCTGGCGTGTGGCACCATCTCGCGGCGGTATATGACTCCGTAAACGACATCATTACGGTCTATCTCGACGGCGAGGAGGTGGCACATCAGATCCTTTATTCGCAGCTGAATCTCCGGAGTCCTCTGCCTGTCAATTTCATTGTCGGAGGACCGCAGAATTCACAATCTTCCGCGTATTTCAAGGGTCACATCGCGAATGTTCGCGTATGGGACTCCGCGCGCAGCCAGGACGAGATTGTCAACGATGCCGTGAATATCGCCGTTATCGATCGAACTGTCTCTCCCGATTTGCGACTGTTTGTCGATTTCACGACTGTTCCCGCCGTCGATCGCTCAGGCGGCAACAATGCATTGACGTTCACCAACGCAACGTATGCCGTTGTCTCCGGCGGGCTTAAGCTGGCAAACAATGCATATGTGGTGACGGATACGAATCCGTCCATCGATTTCGGCGGTACGTCCTCCTATACCGTCGACGGCTGGTTTTATCCGACTGGAAGCAGCGGCACGCTCGTCGGGAAAAACGGCACGTCACAGTCCGACGACCAGTTCGAGCTGCAGATCTTTTATCAGAACGGAAATCAGGTCGCAGCGCGGCGAAGCTCCGCGACGTCGCAACTCGCGCCCATTACGTCGAGCTCTGTCATTACGCCGAACAACTGGTATCACTTCGCCGTAACTTATGACGAGCGTTCGCAGATCTTCAGTCTTTATATCAACGGCAACCTTCAGGCCGCGCAATCGTTTCCGGCGGCGACGTCTGTCTCCGGTCCGCTGATGATCGGCGCATGGAGCGGCGCGACCATCACGAATGGTTTTACCGGCACGATCCAGGACGTTCGCGTGTGGAACGTGTGCCTCATGCAGGCCGACATCCGTCAATGGATGCACAACCAGCCGG
>JBQCJC010000646.1:0-3184 GCA_051953135.1 Thermoanaerobaculia bacterium
GGCGTGCATGAACAAGTTCGTCAGCCGCACCGAACGTCCGAATCAGGTCGTGACGCTGCTCACCGGAAAGCTTACGTTCCAGGAAGCACAGGAGCTTGCGAAAGCAATTTCCGCAAAGCAGAGCGCGCCGGTGGAATGGGTCGATGACGCGGGCAAGACGATGGCGAAGCAGTTCGGTGAGTTGAAAGTCGTGCGCCCGATGCCGGTCGGTTGCGATGGCCGCAGCTCAGGCGTCGTAGTCGTCGTCACGTTCCCGACGGGACTCGTCCCGTCGAAGAAGATGAACGTGAAGATCAAGGATCAGGTCGTCGCGTTCGAACAGCAGGCGGACTAAGCCGCGCTCCGACGACGGAGCGCCGACGCCATCGTCGGCTGGATCGCGGGCGCCGCGCCCGCGTGTAGAAGTGACGGCGACGAGGGCGTCGCCGGGCCAGCCGGCGAAGGCGCCGGCGCTCCGCACAGCTAGCGCGCTGCTCTTCGTTTCTGCTGATCATCTCCGCTCGTACTCCACACTTCGATCGAGTGCTCCGTCAGCAGCAGTACGCGTGACGCCGTGACGATCATGCCGCGCACGTTGCTCGGCACATCGAACGAGTTGCCGGCGGTGAATGCAGGCAGCGTGTAGAGCTCCGGATTCGAAGCGCGACCTGCGATCAGCGCACACGTTCCCGCCGTGCGAATCTGATGGGTGTTCGTCGGTGCGACCGCGGTGAGGAACGAGCCGGTCGACGTGAGCGTCGTGTCGTTGAACGCGTAGACCTTGTCGCCGAGGATGTAGATCGTGTTGGCCGAGTATGCGAGAGAGCGTGCGGTCGGCGGCGCGGCAACGGCGGCAATCGAACCTGGATGCAGCGGATCGGAGATGTTCACGATGCGCACTTCATCCGGCGAATCCGCGAGCACGTACGCGCGATTGCCCGACGTCGTCACATCGACGACCTGACCGCTGAACGAATCCGTCACGAGCAGCGTCTGCGGATCGAGCACCAGCGTCTTGCGCTCGCATTGTCCGGACAGACATCCCTTCGAGATCGACACCCACACCGCGTTGCCCGCGGTCGTGATCGACAACGGCTGCTGATCGATTCCTTCGTTGATCGTCACCTGCGCGAGCGGCATGCCCGCGTGCGAATACGCGGTCACGTTCGATCCGCCGGAAAGCGTGTAGATGCGCCCCGCCGTCGTTGCGACATCGACGATATTCGCGGCGCGAATCGACGTGAAGAAATGCGGTGCGAGACTTGTCGCCGTTGAATGAATGTCGATGCCGTCGCGGCTGAAGAGATACAGACGATCACCGTCCGCGAGCATCTTCGTGTAGAAGCTGCTCGACGTCAGGCTCTTCGTCTGCGGCAGATCGCGCAGATACAACGACGCGATCACGCCTTCGCTGCTGGCGATCACCGCGTACGGCGCGGCCGCGCTGAACGCGATTGCATTCGCGGTCAACGGCAGCGCATGCGCGAGCGACTTCGCATCGTCGTACACGTACAGCGTCTTGTCCGCGAGCACGAGCAGATCGTCGCCAGCGAATGCGAGTTGAATCGGGAACGTGCGATCCGAGCCGCTGATCACCGACGGCGCACCGCTCGCGAGATCGATCACGTTCACGCCATTGAAGAGGAACACCGCCGCGCGCGTGCCATCGAGCGCGAGGTTGCCGATGGCGACGCCATTCAGTGTGTACGTCCGTGCGGCAGTCCCGAGATCCCCGTTTGCGTAGTGGTGGATGACCGTCTGGCCTTCCTTGAGGATCTGCATCAGTGCGATCGCGGAGCCGGAGCGCGCGATCGACGTCATCGCGGGAACGCTCACCGCCTGCGGCGTCGCGCTGTTCGCCGTGTACACCGCGCCGCCGTCGAGCAGCGCGACGATCGTGTTGCCGCGCAGCACGGCCTTCGTGACGTTCGCGGGGAACGTGACGGTGAGCGATGCTGTGGGTGTTGCTGGTGTCGTTGCCCACAACGTCGCCATTGCGCCGCTCGACGTCAGCAGCGTGTTGTTGTCGAAGTCGTGCACGAGCGCGTTCGCGCCCGTGGACCATGTACGCGTCTGCGTGAGCGAGAGCCCTTGCGGATTGATCTTCTGTTCGCTGATCGTGCCGCTCGCGTTTGCGACCCATGCGGTATCGCCCACGACGACGCTGCTCGTCGTCGCGCCGATGCCGTAGCCGGCCATTGGCGATGGTTTCGCGAGCGGTGACGCGTCGAGTGTGACGAGACCCATGTCGCCCGCCGCGACGTACACCGCATCGCCGCTGCGTGCGATCGCGTGAATCGTGTTGTCGGTGCCGTCGGTCGGCGCGAGCGTCGTTTCGTACAGCTCCGGCGTGCGCGTCAGATCATTGAAATCGACGGCGCGAATGGTGCGATCGGGACCGGCGACGAAATGCACGCGCGCGCTCGATGGCGCAAATGCATTCGAGCCGATCGTGAGTCGTGCCAGTCGCGTGGTGCCGGTGAAGACGTCGGTGGTCTGGCCGAAGCGATCGGAGACGAACACGAAGTTGTCGGCGGTGTGGACCGCGGTCGCAGCAGAGACGCTCGTGAGCTGATCGGTTTTCTGCGAGAGCGATGGAATGGCGATGTTGAACACTTCGACGGAGGCATCGCCGTCCGCGGTGTAGAGCGTGTCGCCGCTGATCGCGAGCGTGCTCACGTTTTGCGAAGAGGTCGCGAAGATCGCATTCGATTTGACCGGCGCGTCGGCGGGAATCAGCGAATAGTGCGCCGCGCCTTTCGACGTCGCGATGAAGAGATCCGCGCCTTGCTGAATCTGAAAATCGTTGATCGTGCCGCCTGCATCGAGAAAACGAACGACGTCGATCTGCGTGCCGTTGCGATGCAGGACGTACAAGCGCGAGCCGCTGCCCGCGTACGCGTAGCCGTTGCTACTCGCACGCACGACGCGCGTGGAACCAGGAAGCGCGACGGAGTCGAGCGGTGTGACCGACGTGGCGTTGCGACGATAGAGCGTCACGCCGTAGCCGGTGGCAAGCCAGAGGTAGTCGTTATCGAGGGAGATGTCGTAGGCCGTGGTGCGGAACTGGCCGCTGTAGCGCGGCGTCCAGTTGCATTGCGATTCCGCGATCGACGAGAACGAGAGAACGAGAAGGAGAACCGCAATCACACGCCCGCGCATTGAAGGTAATGATAACCGTGGAGCGGCGGGCTCTCAGCCCGCC
>JBQCJC010000647.1:0-2266 GCA_051953135.1 Thermoanaerobaculia bacterium
ATTTATCGAATAATTGCGCTACCGAGGGAATTCCATTGTGACGTGGGGAACGCGCGAGGTCAAGCACTCTCGCGTGTTGAGTGCTAGCGAATCACCCTTAACAAACCCACTCTATAGAATTACACTGATCGAGCATGAGCAAGAAGGCCAGCGCACTCAATCTCGCGGTTCTCGCGAGCAAGTTCGCCGACGAGGACGCAGCACGCGCCTATCTGGAAGCGCTGCGCTGGCCGGAAGGCCCGGCGTGTCCGCATTGCGGTGGATGCGAGGTGTACCGCCTGATGCCTAAGCCGGGCAGCACGAAGCCGGGACGCAAGGGCTTGCTGAAGTGCAAGTATTGCCGTAAGCAGTTCACCGTCACCGTTGGCACCATCTTCGAGTCCTCGCACATTCCGCTGAGCACGTGGCTCATGGCGATCTATCTGCTTTGCTCATCAAAGAAGGGCATGAGCGCACACCAGCTTCACCGCATGCTGAAGATCACGTACAAGTCTGCATGGTTCATGTGCCACCGGATTCGCTACGCGATGGAGCAACCGGCGATGCAGGAGAAGTTGACCGGCATCATTGAGGCGGACGAGACGTATGTCGGCGGCAAGCGGACTACGGGCAAGCGCGGTCGTCCGGGACCGGGCGAATCGAAGGCGGCGGTGTTCGCGCTTGTGCAACGTGGCGGCAAGGTGCGTGCGATGCCGGTTGAGCGCGTCACCTCCGAGAATCTTCACGCGGTCATCAAAGAGAACGTGGACAAGTCGGCGCGAGTCATGACGGACGATCTCAGCGCGTACAACGGTCTCGACAACCATTTCGCTTCGCACGAGACCGTGAATCACACGCGCAAAGAGTACGCGCGCGGCGATGTCACGACGAACACAGTTGAAGGCTTCTTCGGCATCATGAAACGCGGGATCAACGGTATCTATCACCACGTCTCAAAGAAGCACCTTCATCGCTACGTGAGCGAATACGAGTTCCGCTACAACGCACGCAAGGCCAACGATGGTGATCGCACCGAACTTGCGATCACGCAGTTCGAAGGGAAACGGTTAAAGTACCGGGACTGATCTCGGCGAGGCGGAAATGGCGCGGCCATCCTCTAACAAAAAGTCAGATTCGAAAACTGACGGGAAACGGACGAAAGAGGACACGTCGGTCACGATCCCGCTCGACTTCGAAGAGGCAATTAGAGCTTTTTTGAAGACGCCGCCGCCGAAGAAGAAGCGCTAAGCCGCTGCCGTCTGACCAGACGGTAAGTGGCAGCTTCATGCCGACGCAAGATGCTTATACGTTTGCGCGAGCGCGACCAAGTTCAACGGCACGTTAGCCGTCTCCTGCGACAGTACAGGGTAGGTCGAAGCCACCAGTCGAATGAACTGAGAGATATCTTTCTGCTCGCCGACCCTAATGACATGCAATAGAGCGTCGCGCTGTTCGCTCGAAAAGCAGAACGCGTCCGACGGCGGCGTCGTCAGTTGCAAAATCGTCGACCACTCCAGATGATTGTCACTGACGAACTCTCCTGTCAGCACGTACTTACCAGCGAGCTGAGATGCTGCCGCCGACGCCGAGCCGTCGAAGATCTTCTCCAACGTCCATTCAGTGGTCGTGATTTGCTCGCCATACACTAGAGCGCTTCGCCAATCGGCTAAGTATGCGGTCATGATTGCGCGCGACTCGGATAGAGCCTTCGCATCTGCGTGATTGAACCGAATGAAGACAAATACATCGTGCAGCGTTGACTTCACAGTCCCACCTCGGCAGGAATTGACAGAGCGACGTGATGCTCAGCTGCCGCTAGCAACAACGGTTCGTATTCGCTCGTCCATTGTTTGATGGTCGCGTCATCCAACCGTTTCGGCTCGATACATTCAAAACACACCAAACCGACCGGTGTTCCCATTGGGGAATCGATTCGAATCGCGGCTATTCCACGCGGAAGCATACGCAACTTATGAAGGGTAGCAAGGGGCATTCCGTGATTCTTTACCTGATGGGTGAAATACTTCTTGGTCCCGCTTTTGTGGGGAATCTCGTCATGGTAGTAACCATCATCCCACGCTTTCCTTAGCACTCCCTGATCGAATGGGTAAACGGTGCGACCTTCCGTGTCGTACGTCGCATGCTTGGAATGCCGCGCCACTCGTGTGAATATCTCCCGAGACTCAACCGCGCCCGGCGGCTTGAATCGGTCGTACTTGTAAAGATTGAGTCGGTAACTTCCGTCGAATTTAAGGTCGCTCGCCATGCTTCGCAAGAGGATCTTGGC
>JBQCJC010000648.1:0-15972 GCA_051953135.1 Thermoanaerobaculia bacterium
ATTCGGTTGTCCGGCTGTCGCCGCGAGCATGTATCGCGTCCACATCGGCACCGCGGCATCACCGCCGCTGAGGCCTGTCGGATCGTTGTCATCGAACCCGACCCACGTCAGCGCGAGCGTTTGCGGAGTGAACCCGATGAACCACGCATCGCGCTTGTCGTTCGTCGTCCCGGTCTTGCCCGCCGCAATCTTGCGGAAGCCCATCGAACGCGAGCTCCCCGCGGTGCCGCGATTCACGACGCCTTCCATCACCTTCGTCAGCAGATACACATCGCGTTGCGGAAACACCTGCGTCGGCTTCACATCGCCCGCGCCGCTGAGCGTTTTTCCGCGATCGTCGGTGACGAAGCGAATCGTGCGCGGCGGCAAACGCTGTCCTTGTCGCGCAATCGTCGAATACGCCTCGGCCATCTCGATCGGCGGAATGCCCACCGCGCCGAGGAGAATCGCCGGATTGCTGTCGTCCATCTCCGTCTGCACGCCGAGCGTGCGCGCGGTCTTGAGAATCGGCTCGATGCCGCACGCGAGACCGATGCGCACCGACGCGGAGTTGAGCGACTGCTCGAGCGCGTACGCAACCGTCACGTTGCCGAGGTACCGTCCATCGTAATTGCGCGGCGACCAGTCATCCGACCAGCGTCGCTTCAACACGAAACGACTGTCATTCACCAGCGTTGCCGGCGTGATGTTCTGATTCGAGAGACTCGGCTCGAATGCGGTGAGATACACGAACGGCTTGAACAGCGAGCCCACCAGTCGCTTCGATTTCAGCGCGCGATTGAATTGCGAGCGCTCGTAATTGCGACCGCCAACCAGCGCGCGAATCTCACCCGTCGGCACATCGATGTGAATGAGCGCGCCCTGCAACTCGGGATCGTGATTGCGCAGTCGCCTGCTGCTCTTCTCGAGATTGCGAAGACTCTGATCGACGATGCGCGTCGCCGCGTCCTGCGCGGTTAAATCGATCGCCGTGTAAATGCGAAGACCGCGGCCCTTCACATCATCGATGCCGTAATCGCGTCCGAGCTCCTGCAACACGCGGTCGACGTAGAACGGAATCGAGCCGAGACCGCTCTTCGATCGAAACGGCTTGCGCGGCAATGGCGCGTCGTGCGCTTTCTGATACTGCTCCTGCGTGATCTTCTTTTCTTTGAGCAGCAGTCCGAGCACCGTGTTGCGGCGCTTCAGCGCGTTGTCCGGGTTGTTGAACGGCGAGTTGTTGTTCGGGCTGCGAATCATGCCCGCGAGCAGCGCCGCCTCGTGCACTTCGATCTCCGAGATCGGTTTACCGAAATAGAAGCGCGACGCTTCGCCGACGCCGAGAATCGAGATCGAACGATTGCGGCCGAGGTAAATGTCGTTGAGATACGCCTCGAGAATCTCGCGCTTCGAATAGCGCGCATCGAGAATCACAGCCATGAACGCTTCGATGATCTTGCGTTTGTACGTGCGCTCGCTCGTGAGGAAGTAGTTCTTCACGAGCTGCTGCGTGAGTGTCGACGCGCCTTCCGAAACGCCGCCCGCTTTCATGTTGCGGAACACCGCGCGAACGATGCCGAGCGGATCGACGCCGGGATGGCGCCAGAAGCGAACATCTTCGGTGACGACAACCGCGTCCTGCAGAATCTGCGGTACCTGTTCGAGCGTGACCGGACTGCGATTTTCGAGTTGCTCGCTGAGCACTGATGTCAGCAGCTCGGGCTCGAGCGCGGCGCGATCGACCGGTCGCGCTTCTTTCAACGAGACCACCGATTCAATCGCGGACTTCGCGATCGTCACGCGAATCGGCTGCGCCGGATACTCGCCGCTCGGATGCGTGAACGGTCGCGTGTAGAGATCGACGCCCGCTTCGCTGCGCAGATAATCGCCGGGTTGCGCGAGCGTTTTCGCTTCGCGATAGCCGAGGCGATCGAGCTTCTCGAGCAGATCATCGGATTGCAGCGGACTCCCTGGTGTGAGCGGCGTGTAATCCGCGTAGATGCGCGTCGGCAATCGCAGCTTGCGCACCTGAAAGCGGCCGACGGATTCGCGATAAATCCAGACGCCGAGAATCAGCAGCAGCAGAACGAACGCGCCGACCGACCACGAGATCACGCGAAATACCGTGCGCCGTTTCGGCAGACGTCGTTTCGCGCGCGGTGCGGGTGCAGGCGCCGGGGTGGCAGGCGGTGGGGTTTCGATGGGCGGCTGGGTCATGAGTTACTGCGCAACAATCTGAAGATTACGCCCGCCGCCTTTGCCTGCGCGCCGGTACGAGTGAAACATCGAGCCTTCGCAACGCGTGCAAACGCCGGAGTCCGAGATGCGATCGTCCGTGATTCCGCGCGCGCGCAGCAGATCGATCGTGTACGACACGAGATCGACGTGCGGTTTCGCATACGAACGATCGATGTACGTCTCGTCGAATTGCGAGGCCACTTCCTCACCGACTTCGAAGCAGCACGCGCGAATCGACGGGCCTAAAAACGCGAGTGCCGAATGCGCATCGAAGCTCGTATCGCGCTCGACGGAATCGAGTGCATTCACGGTGATGCGCTGAACTGCCCCGCGCCATCCGGAGTGCACATTTGCAATCACACGGTGCGCGGGATCGATCATCGTGACGGGGAGGCAATCTGCAACCTTAATGCCGAGAGCGACATGCGTTTCATCGCTGTACAAAGCATCGCAGGAATCGCACTCGCGCCACGTATGCGCGCGATGTACACGCGTCACCGTGGCGCTGTGAATCTGCGTGCACGTGTTGAGCGTCGCATCGACTTCGAACTCCTGCTGGATCACATCGCAAATCTCGTTTGCGATCTCCGGCGTGATGCGACCTTCGAAATCAAGCGACGTGATGAACAGCGCGTAGCCGCGTGGAAGTTGCGGAGGGACGAGGATTCGCCCGAGGGACGAGGTGCGGATCTGCCACATGCGCCGTGAAGTTTACGTGCGCTGACACGATCTTGACGATCGGCTCATCCATCACGAACGGAATGTCGGTAGAGTCCGACGCAACTTCCCATCCGATCGCGTCCACCAGGAGGTTTGTTTGATTCATCGCGCACTGCGCTCGCTCCTCGTCTGCGTCTTCGTCACGATCACGCTTCACGCGCAACCGCTCGTGAAATCCGCGATCCAGGTCGATCCCGGCAACACCAAACAGACCGGCGCCACGTTCGCGTATCGCCTTACCTACAACTGTTCGAGCACGTCCGGTCCGTGCCTCAACGCCGAGGTCGTCGATCTGTTGCCGCCCGAAGTGCAATACGTCTCGACCGTGCCCGCGAGTCCCACCGGCGACATCGGTGCGATCAACGTCACGCCGAACTTCGGCGGCTCCGGACGCACGCGCGTGCAGTTCGTGATGATCAATCCATTGCCCGCGGGAAACAGTGGCGATCTCGTGATCAACGTTCGCTTCCCGAATGGCTCGACGCCAGACGGCACCATCGCCACAAACACCGCTGACGCGATCAACCTCGGCGCAGTGCCCGGCACCTTCACCACGCCGCCTGTGAGCGTCACCGCGGTCGCGAGCGTGCAGGTCACGCTCACCAAAACGCTGCAGACGACTCCTGCAAATCTCGACCTGCCCGAGTCGTATCGGCTGCGCATCAGCGTGCCGAACAACAACGGCGCGGTCAGCCTCACGAGCATCGGCCCCGTCGTCGATACGCTGCCATCCGGCACCGTCTTCAACGGCGCAACACCCGCGGCGGATTGTCAGCCCGGTTGCGTCGGAACGACACCAGCGACCGTCACGTGGACTTCGCCGTGCAGCGTGCCACTCAATCCCAACCAGAACTGCGACATCACCGTGAACGTCACGTTCCCAAGCGCGACGTTCCCTTCGGGCACGAACGTCACGAACAACTTCACCGCCGACGCGACACCACTCGGCGAGCCGCCGCAAACGTTCGGACCGAGTGGCATCACGCACAGCGTCACCACGTTCGTTCCGAGCCCCGGCGCGAATTACTCGAAGAACATGGCCGGCGGCACGCCGAACCCGCCGACGCTCAATCAAACATTCAGCTACGACTTCAACCTCACGAACAGCGGCAACGTGCCGCTCGACAACCTCGTCAACATCGACACGCTGCCGGTGGAGTTTCAAACCATCAGCGTAACGACCGGCGCGTACAACGGCCTCGCGGACTTCGCCGCGGGCGAAGGTGTGCGCGTGTCGTACGAGAAGAACACCGCGCTCGGTGTGTTCACGTTGTGGGGCTCATCGCCGAACACCACGACCAACACCACGCTGACTGCACCGCCGCCCGGACTCGGCGCAGGCGAATACCTCACACGCATTCGCTGGGAGTACGGCCAGGCGCAGCCGGGCATGTCGCCATCGACGCGCCCGATCGTCACCGGACGCGTCATCAATCCCGACAACGCAGGCGGTCCTGTCGCGTTCGGCGATTCGATTCAGAACTGCGGTGCACTCACGGCGGTCTACACCGCGGGTCCGACGAACGTGAGTCGCAATGACTGCGAGGCGTTCGAGCTCAGCGGTCCGTTCGTGCAGCTCAATCCCGCGAAGGACAATCTCTCCGGCGGCGGTCCATTCAATCCGGGACAGACCGTCTCGTGGCGATTGCGCGTGCGCAGCGCGGCGCAGTCGAGCGACCCCGTACCGCTCGAATCGCTGATCACCACTGATCTGCTGCCAATCAATCTCAACTTCACCTCGTGGACGTTCGACGATCAGGGCACCGGTCTTCCGGCGCCGCAGACGTTCACGCAGATTCCGAACTACGCCGGCACCGGACGCACGCTGTTGCGCTGGACGTGGAACGCGGGCAGCGGCAACCTCGGCGTCAATCAGCAGGTGTGGATCAACATCAGTACGACGATCCGGAACGGTGCACCATCCGGAAGTCTGTCCAACGACTTCACGCTCGACTCCGACGCACCATCGCTCGGCCAGCGTTGCAGCGGCTCCTCGCAAAGCGATGCGCTCGATTACGACGGCGATGGCAACACCGCCG
This sequence comes from Thermoanaerobaculia bacterium, assembly GCA_051953135.1. Taxonomy (GTDB): domain Bacteria; phylum Acidobacteriota; class Thermoanaerobaculia; order Gp7-AA8; family Gp7-AA8; genus QHVT01. The sequence goes on from JBQCJC010000648.1 coordinate 4,977, forward strand.
AAACGCTCTGCCGCGCAACCGGCACGATCACCGTCGCGGGCATCGCTCAACTGATCTCGAGCAAAACGATCAAAGGCACGTGCGACGGCGGCGCGGTCTCGAGCTCCGCCGGAACGCTCACCGGCGGCGCGATCGAATATCACCTGCGCGTGCAGAACGTCGGCACCGTCGCGATGCAGAACTTCGTGCTCGTCGACATCCTCCCGTTCGTTGGTGACACCGGCGTGCGCGACACGAATCCGCGCGGCTCGCAGTGGTCGCCGCTGCTCGCCGCGCCGATCGTTCCGCCGTCCGGCACGACGATCTACTACTCGACGTCCGGCAATCCCTGTCGTGGTGAAGTGGGCGGTCCGACGTCATCGTGCGATCCGCCGAACTGGACGACCGTCGCACCCGATCCGATCACGAGCGTGCGCTCGTTCAAGATCGAGTTCGGCGATCGCGTCGTGAATCCGTTCGACTTCATCGAGTTCACGTTCCTGATGACGACGCCGGGCAACGTGCCGTCGTCGCAGATCGCATACAACTCGTTCGCGTATCAGGCCGATCGTTCCGATGGTCTCGGCTCACTCGCCGCGGAGCCGCAGAAAGTCGGCATCTCTCTCGGCTCGTGCGACGCCGCATCCCTCGGCGATTTCGTATGGGTCGATACGAACGGCGACGGCATTCAGAACGATGGACCGACCGGCCTCAACGGCGTTCGCGCCGACCTCATGACGCCTGGCGCGGATGGCATCGCCGGAACGGTCGATGACATTCCGCTCGCATCGACCATCACGAGCAACAGTCCGTCGAATGCACCGGGCTGGTATCGCTTCCCCGGCCTCGCGCCCGGAACGTACTTCGTTCGCATCACGCGTCCGCCCGCGTACGCGTTCACCACGAGCAACGCCACCGCCGATGCGAATGACTCCGATGCGAATGCGCTCGGGGAATCGCATCTCGTCACACTCGCGGTGAATCAGGACGATCCGACGATCGACTTCGGTCTCGTCGCTACCGCGTTCGGTGCGGCCGGCGATTACGTGTGGTTCGATCGCAATGCGGACGGCGCGCAGAACGAGCCGCTCACCGATGGCGTGAACGGCGTAACCGTGCATCTCTATCTCGATGACGGCGACAGCGTGCTCAAACCGGGCACCGGCGACGTGCTCATCGCGACAACGATCACCGCGGATGATGTGTACGGTCGTCCCGGCTACTACCTCTTCGAAGGACTCTCGCCGTCGCTGCCGTACTTCGTGCAGTTCGTGCGGCCCGCATCCGCAACTGCATTCACAAGTCGTGACGCAACGAGCGACGCAAATGACTCCGATGCGGATGTTGCGAACGGCACCGCCACGATCTTCAGCGTCGCGGCACTGGAAGTGAATCGCACGTTCGATGCGGGACTCATCGCGCCGAGCGGCACGCTCGCTCTCGGCGATCAGGTGTGGCTCGACGACAACGACGGCGTGTTCGAGCCGGAGAACGGCGAGATCGGCATCAACGACGTGAGACTCGATCTGTACGTCGATGCGAACGGCGATGGCCGTCCGACGCTCGATGAGTTCGCGGCATCCACCGTGACGGCGACATCGAGCGGATTCGCAGGACGCTATCGCTTCGATGATCTCGCGGCGGGCAACTACATCGTCGTCGTAGCACCGTCGAACTTCAACGGCGGCGGCGCACTCGCGGGACTTGCAACGAGCACCGGCAATGATCCTGCGCCCGATCCCGATGACGATGTGAACGGCGATGACAACGGCACTGACGTCGGTGCGCTCGTCGCGAGCCGTGCCGTGACGCTCACCGACAACGGCGAGCCGACAGCCGACGACGGCAACAACGATACGAATCTCACCGTCGACTTCGGATTCACCAACGCCGGATTCGTCACCACGCCGGTGTTCGACTACGGCGATGCACCGGACGTCGGCGTTGGTACCGCAACGACGAACTACAACACCACCGCACTCGATGACGGCCCGCATCATCTTCTCGGCGTTCAGAACGCGCCATATCTCGGCCAGTGCGTCGACGACGACGGCGGCTTCCATCAGAACGTTGCGGCAAACGCGGACGATCTCGCCGCGGGCGGCAACGTCACGGGCTCGTGTGCGAACGGCGATGATGAAGACAGCGTGACGTTCAGCGGATCGTTCACGCCTGGCGCAACGGCGACGTTCAACATCACCGCGGGCGGACCAACGCAATGCCTGCTCGATGCGTGGGTCGACTGGAATCAGAACGGGATCTTCGGCGACTCGGGCGAGTTGATCGCATCCTCACTCAGCGTGCCGACCGGCGCGCCAACACCGCTCAACGTGAACGTTCCGGCGAACGCGATTCCGGGACGCACGTACGCGCGCTTCCGCTGCTCGTCTACCGGCGGGCTTCCGCCGATCGGCGCGGCATCGGATGGCGAAGTTGAAGACTACGCGGTGACGATCACCGGTACGGATCTCGGCGATGCGCCTGCGAGTTACGGCGATGCCACGCACGTCGTCGATCCACTGCAGCCGCTCTACCTCGGCGCATGCGTCGACACTGAAGCCGCATCGCAGTATTCAGTGAATGCCGATGGCGATGACGTGAACGCAGGCACGAGCCGCATCGGTTCGTGCGTCGATGACGAGAACGGCGTCGCGTTCACCGCGACTCTCGCAACGTGCGTCAGCGCGAGTGTCGACGTGACCGCGAGCGCGGCGTCGATGCTCGATGCGTGGATCGATTTCAATGACGACGGCGATTTCAACGATGCCGCCGAGCAAATCTTCAGCAGTGCGCCGCTCGTTGCCGGCGCAAACGCGCTCGCGTTCACGGTGCCGTGCACCGCGGTGAGCGGCACGACGTACGCGCGCTTCCGCATGTCGTCGACCGGTGGCCTCACGCCAACGAGCAGCGCTGCGAATGGCGAAGTCGAAGACTACGCCGTCGCGATCGGAGCAACCGATTTTGGCGATGCACCCGACTCGTATGGAACGTTGCTCGCGAGCAGCGGCCCGCATCACATCGTCGTGCCCGGCTTCTCCCTCGGCGCAACGGTCGATACGGAACCGAACGGCCAGCCGAGCGCAAACGCAACCGGCGATGGCGCGGATGAAGACGGCATCGTGCTGCCCGCTGCATTCGTCGCCTGTTCGAACACGAACGTCACGATCGCGCTCACGAACACGGCGGGCATCAACACGCCGCGTCTCGATGCATGGATCGACTTCGATGCGAACGGCGTCTTCGATGCGACCGATCGCATCGCCACCTCGCTTGCACTCGTCGCGGGCGCAAACAATCTCCCGGTGAACGTGCCGTGTTCTGCACGCACAGCGAATTCGTACGCGCGCTTCCGACTCTCGTCGAACGGCGCCTCGACACCGTTCGGTCCCGCGAGCAACGGTGAAGTCGAAGACTACGTCGCGGTCGTGCATGGACTCGATTTCGGCGACGCACCCGATCCGACGTTCGCGACGTTGCTCGCCTCGAATGGTGCGCGCCACATCGTGCTCGTATCGAACAATCCCACGCTCGGCGCAACTGTCGATACCGAAGCGAATGGACAACCAAGTGCGAATGCCACTGGCGACGGCACGGATGAAGACGGCGTGACGTTCACGACACAGCTCATTCCGAGCGTCACTGGCAACGTGCAAATCGCAACGGGTGCCACGGGCGGCATCGTGAATCTCTGGATCGACTTCAACGGCAATGGCTCGTGGGCCGACGCTGGCGAGCATGTCGTGAACGAACAATCGATGGGATCCAATACATCGCAATCCTTCCCGGTGGCGGTGCCGGTAAACGCAACGGTCGGCAATGCGATCGTGCGCGCGCGCATCGCATCGCAGGCGGGACTCGGCGTGACGGGACTCGCGAACGACGGCGAAGTCGAAGATCACCTCGTCGCGATCGTCGCACCGACGCCGCACATCGGCGCCGCGTTGCGCGTCGTGTCGAACGAATACCGCGGTGTCTGCGGCGTGTACGACGTCACCCTCGAGGTGCTGCTGAGCAATCACGGCAATGTCACGCTGAACAATGTGCAGGCCGTGCTGCCGCTCGCATCGGTGTTCGTCGCACCGGCGACGTACAGCGTCACGTCCGTGACCAGTGCAACGCTGCCGGTCGATGCAACGTTCAACGGCGGTGCGAATCAGAATCTCCTGCTGAGCGGCGCGACGCTGACGCCCGGCCAATCGGCGACGATCACCGTCGTCGTGCATCTCAACGCCGCGTGCACGACCACCACGTACAACGTGTCCGTCACCGCGAGCGGAGAGCCGCCAGTCGGACCGACGGTGACCGACGTCTCGCAAAACGGCGGCGACACCGACACCGATGATGACGATGACTCGACGGATGACAACGAGCCGACGCCGATCGAGATCACCGCGGTCTCCACGATCCCGACGGTGAGCGAATGGGCGCTGATCGCAATTGCCGCGATGCTTGCGACGATCGCAATCCGGCGCCTAACGTGATGCTTTCTATGGAGTGCGGCGGCGCAAGCCGCCGCTTTCCATAGCGGTAGCTTTCGCTACCGCACTCCAAACGCTAGTTCGGGACTTGCCGCAGCTCCGCAATTCTGTTGCGGAGCTGCTCGGTGATCACGACGCCGCGAAGCAGCGACGCGGTCTTCTCGAACTCCTCGACCATCGCATCGAGCGCACGAGGTCCGTGCCCATTCATGATGCCGTCGAGCGCGTGCAGAAAGTGACGTTCGATCGTTTTGTGCGCGGAGTTGCCGATGCACTCTTCGGCGATCGCGCGAATGCGTGCGGCGAGGTCTACGAGATCGCCGTTTTCCTCATCGGGATTGCGGAGGGATTTTTTTTTTAAGGCCACCAGCTCCGCGGTGATCATTCCGTAGAGGATTTTCGCCACGTCGAAACTCGAGACGTTCAACGCCCTCGCGATGTCCGCGATCGAACGATGCCCGTCGATCTTCGTCAACAGAATCCACTCCTGCGGATTCAGCGTGACCTGCTCGTGCCGGTTCTCGCGCGCCATCAGCTCCGGCACGTGATCGACCGACGGAATCTTCTTCGACAGAATGCGCCATTCATCAAGACGGCGCGCCGCTTCCATCAACAGATTCGTATTCGACTTGGTGATGGTCTGGCGATCGGGCTCTTCGCTCGGCTGGAACTGAAACTCGCCCTGATTCCAGATTGCGAGCGAGTAGATCGCTTCCTCGCCGATGAGATCACCGACGATGGCGTGCACCATCTGCCCATTTTTCAGGTAGATGAAGCCTCGGTCCGCATCGCGCGTCAACGTGAACTTGCCGGTTTTCCCGGAGACACTGACGAGCTGGATGATGTCCGGGAGCGGCAGTTCTTTCAGCGAGCCCTGGAAAGCCATATTGTCCGAATTAATCAACCGACGGCGACGGCCGCATCTGCGTCTCGGCTGTGCGTGAGGTTTGCCGAAGCGTAACCCAGCCCCCAGGTCAGGTCAAGAATTCACGGGCACGGCATCATCACGACGCTCGATTGCGCTCAAAACCCACAATCCAAAGGCCAAACCCGCGATCACTCCCGTGACCACGCGAAGCGAATTGTTGCTTTCGCGAAGTCCGGCGAGCTGCGTGAGACCGTCGAGCGCCAGCGGCGCGACCGCGGCGATGGCCACGCGTCGCATCACACGCTCGCGAAGCCACGGAATCACGAGGAAAAACGCGATTCCCACGAGCATGCCGGCGTAGATGCCGACGCAGCGCGCGCAGATCGGCATCGGTACATCGAAGAGCTCGAGACAACGACGCTCCATGCCGTGACACATCAATCGAAACGCGAGCCGCCACTTCATCGACGCGCCGTGCGCGATGGCGAAAGAACACAACGCCGCCATGCCGAGGATGAAGGTCGGAATGGCGGCGATAAACGCGAGAACGATTTTTGTGTCGCGCTTCATCGATTGGAACGAGAGATCGCGAGTCGATACACCTGCGCGAATCCGTGCACGGTGATGCAGAACGCCCAGAACGCGGTGAAGAACACGCCGACGCACAACAGCATCACGCCGAGTCCGCCGATCATGCGCGCGATGAGATAGACGACAACCGCGAGCAGGTAGTTGCCGATGTTCGCTTTGATGTACGGCCAGATGCGGCGCAGCTCGAACGCCGCGCTGAAGCGTTGCTCGACGACCGCAAACGTGAGCGACGCCGGCAGGAAGAACGTGACCGCGAGTGACAGCGGAACGATGAGACACGCCATGCATCCCGCGAGGCCGCTGCCGAATGCGTTGAGATCTTCGTGATGATCCATCGTGCCGAAGATCATCATCGGAAACACGAACGCGAGCACGAGGATGATGATCGGCAATACCCAGCACAGCGCGACGCCGACGAGACGCAGTCCTTCATTGAAGAACGTGGCGAGGTTCTCCCATTCGGGCAGCGGATGCTGATCGCCGCGGATCACGTTGCGCGCGAGCGCGGCCAGATAGCCGAGGACGAAGAACCAGCCGACGATGACGACGCTGGCAAGATAGAAGAGCCCGCCGATCAGAATCTTCTGCAACCATCGCGGATCGTCGAACACGAACGTGAACGGCTTCGCGAAGTCGAATGCCGGCTCCGGATTCGACGGCGGCGGAGGCACGGCCGGTGGCGGCGGCGGCACGTACTGAATGTCACTCATGAGGGAAGTGTACGCGGGCAGGGTTGACGTTGTTTCCACAGCGGCGAAACTTGGAAGAAATACCAGCCGTCCTAGCTTCTGACCAGCGCGTGGAAGACCGTCTCGAGCTCATCATCCCGGAACGAAAGAAGACCGGCGGTCTGACGATCGCCATCGCTGTCTCTTTCGCTCTGCACGGTGCACTGCTGTGGTGGTTCGCGACGCACTATCAGGTCGTTCCCGTCGCGGAAAACGTCCCCATCGCGCGCTACGTCGAGCTCATCAAACAGAATCCGCAACAGTTCACCGAAGCGCCAGGACAGAAGCTCGAGAAAGCGCCTTCGCTCAACGCGCCGCTCTCCGATGCGAATCGGAAGGCTGCGATGCCGGAACCAACGGGACTGACACCGACGCGTCGTCCCGGTGATGGCGGCGCAATCTACACACCGCCGCGCGGAGAAGAATCGGCCCCGCCCGTTGCAGCAGCGCCGCCGATGCCACGACAGCGTCCACAACCGCAGCAGAACGCGTCGAACGCATCGCCGTTCCCACCATCGACGAATGCGAATCCTGCCGCGCAGAGCGATGCGTTCGCATATCGCGAGTCGCGCAACGCGGGCGTGCAGCAACAGCAAGCGTCCGCTGCCGCGCCGGGCATCGATTGGAAGTCGGCGATTCGCGATGTCGCACGCACGACGAACATCGGCCGCCCCGACGGAACCGATGGTCCCCTCGGCGGCGAAAAAGGTCGGGCCGAGCAGGGACCACTTTCCTTCGAGACGCAGTGGTACGACTGGGGCGATTACGCGCAGTCGATGGTCAGCCGCATTCGCGTGAACTGGTACGCCAACATGCCCCCGCTGTTCCGCACCGGAATCGGCGGCGTCGTGACGATTCGCTTCACGATTCACCGCGACGGTTCGATTACAGATGTGACCGTGCTGAACAGCTCCGGCCATCCGCCCTACGACCAGGCCGCGAAAAAAGCGATCGAGCAGTCGTCGCCGCTGAAACCGCTGCCCGCGGATTTCCCGAATCCCACCGAGCGAGTGACGGCGATGTTCTACTACAACATGGATATCCCGAGCCGCGGGTAACGGTTGTCGGTTGTTGGTTGTCGGTTGTTGGGAAGCCGGCAAACACGCCCACGATGTTGCGCCCTAGTCGCGTAACCAATCGCGCTCTCCCGACTACTGCCCCTCAACTCCGTTCTCCCAACAACCAACAACCGACAACCAACAACCGACTACACTCATACAGTGCCCCGCGAAGTTCTAATCCGGAAACCGGTCACCATCCTTCTTCTCCTCGCCACGTCCATCGCCATCATTGCGGTGACGGTGTGGATGGCCGGCAAGAGCTACGAGAACTTCGATCCCATTCCGTTCGACGATCTTCGCTATCTCGCGCGACGTCTCGCCGTGAAGCCGATCTCCACGCACGTGCTCACGCTGATCGTCGTGCCGATGATCGCGAACGTGCTGCTGTTCGTGCCGTGGGGGTTCTTCGCGTTCATCGCGTTCTACAACCTCGAACGCCCGACGATGCAGACCTACGTGCTCACGATTCTGCTCGGATTTTCCTTCACGCTCGGCATCGAAGCGTGGCAGTACTTCCTTCCTTCGCGCGTCGCCGACATCAACGATGTCATCTGGAACACCAGCGGCACGATCCTCGGCGCGCTCCTCGGACATGCCCGACTCCGCGTGCGATTCGAATTCGAATAGGTACAATCGCCGGGTTCAATGCTTCCCGACGTAAAAAAACTCGAGGCTCAGCTCAAACAGATCCTGTACGGATGTGTCGAACATGTGCAGGCCACCAAGGCCGCGCTGTATCTCTCCGCCACCGGCAATCTGAACGACAAGACGTACGAGGTCGTGACGAGCTATCAGTACAACGTCGCGGAGCGCAAAGTCGTCAACGCGAACGATGATCTCGTCGATCGCCTCACCGTGAAACGCAACGCGTTCTTCGTGAATGGACTCGGCACCGATCAACGATTCGCCGAGATGCTGTTCCGCCAGGGCAACGATCGCCTGCTCGCCGCGCCGCTGTTTTCGCGCGGACGCCTCGTCGGCTTCATCGACATGCGCGACAAAGCAGGACGCAAACCGTTCGACAACGCCGATCTCGACGCCGCGCGACAGATCGCCGATCAGATGATCGACGTGCTCGCCGCAAACAAACTCTTCGGCCTCGCGCCGATCGCACTCGTCGATGATCCGTCCGCGCGTCCCGCGCTGATGACGACGCCCGCGCCGCTGCCGCTCGCACGCAATCCCGCCGCGCCGATGGCATCGCCGAGCGCAGCGTTGTCGGATCAGGTTTTCTCCGGCGACGCGATGCAGGCGATCGAGCGCGCGCGACAGTATTTGTCGAAGCGCCAGCACATGCAGCAGAACGCGAATCGCAAAGTGTTGAGCGAAACGGAGCTCGACATCGTGCGCCTGCTCCTCCCCGCGTCACTCGCGATTCCGAACGCGATCATCGGCTGCTTCACCGCGATCGGCCACATCAACAATCCGCAGTTCATCGTCGCGCGTTCGACGGTCTCCGACGAAGCGATGGAGAAACTGCAGGGGCATCTCGATGGATGGCTCAAGCGCACGAATCAACTGCGACTGATGCTGCGTCCGCAGGTCGCGTATCCGTTCGGCGTGTTGCCCGCGCCGATCGAAACGACCGGCCCGATCGTCAGCGCGCCAGTGACCGTCGCCGGTGTCGAAGGTCTCGTGCTCACGTTTGCATTCGATCGCGCGCCCGATGCCGCGGCACAACGCTCGCTGCGCGTGTTTCTGCGACAGATCGAACAGGCGATCGAGTCGGCGCTCAGCGGCACGTCGCGCAACGACCGGCAGACGATCGCAGAGCTGATCGTCGAGCCTGATTTTCAAAAGTATCCCGAGCTCGCGGAGCATTGCCGCGAAGTCGCGACGATCGCGCATCGATTCGCGAAATTGCTGGAGTTGCCGCCGGCGCAGATCGAGACCGTGCGTCTCGCCGCGTTCGTTCACGATGTCGGATTGCGTCTGCTCGACTATCAGCGTCTGTATCGCAAGATCAATCTCACCGCGGAGGAAATGCGCGGACTCGCCGAGCATCCCGTCGTCGGCGCCGCGCTCGTCGAGCCGCTCCTCGGCGCCGACGTCGCGCAAGCCGTGCTGCGTCATCACGAGCGCGTCGACGGCAAAGGCTATCCCTCGCGTCTCAGCGGCGCGCAGATTCCGTTGACCGCGAAGATCCTGCAGATCACCGATGCGTGGGTCGCGATGACGTCGAATCAGACGTATCAGGCACCGGTCTCGCGACGACAAGCCCTGCAGCGCCTGCAGGAAGGCGCGGGCACGCAATTCGACGCGCCGCTGGTCGAGAAGTTCATCGCCGGCATCGACGAGCTCGCGCCATAAGTTCGTCCCCGCCTGCCGCCGATTCGGCCCATTACCTCCGTCCGTAGGCAACCCTCGCCAAGCCGGGCCGTACAATCCGCTGCACTAGCGTCCAAAAGGAGAAAACCATGCGGAAAACACTGACTCTCGCGGCAGCGCTGCTGTTCGCCGTCTCGATGCACGCGGCCGAGCTGACTGTCGACGAGGTTCTCGCGAAAAATGCCGAGGCCAAGGGCGGGTTGGAAAAATTGAAAGCGGTGAGCTCGATGAAGATGACGGGCAAGATCGCCTTCGGCCCGATTGAAGCGCCGTTCGTCATGACCAAGAAGCGCCCGGAAAACATGAAAGTCGATTTCACCGTGCAGGGCATGACCGGCACGCAGGCGTATGACGGCGCCACCGGCTGGATGGTCATGCCGTTCATGGGCAAGAAAGATCCCGAAGAGATGTCCGGCGACGATCTCAAGGCCGTGAAGGAACAGGCCGATTTCGACGGTCCGTTCATCGACTACGCGAAAAAAGGCAACAAAGTCGAGCTCCTCGGCAAAGCCGATATCGAAGGCACGTCCGCGTACAAACTCAAGCTCGTCACTAAAGACGGCACAGAGAGCACCGTTTATCTCGACGCCGATTCGTTCCTCGAAATCAAAATCGAGTCGAAGCGCACCGTGCAGGGACAGGAAGTCGAGTCCGAAACCGTTATCGGCAACTACAAAGAAGTCGACGGAATGCTCTTCCCCTTCTCCCTCGAATCGAAGGCCAAAGGCATGCCCGGTGGTCAGGTGATCACGCTCGACAAAATCGAGCTCAATCCGGCCATTGAAGACGCATCGTTCAAGATGCCGAAGAAACAAGCACCGGCAGCCGAAGCCGTCAAGCAATAAACCGTACGGGATTGAGGATTTTGGATGCACGATTTATGATTCAAAACCCAGCCCCCCGCCATCCGCCAAACCGCAATACTCCAAACGCAAAACCCAATACCACCCCCCAACGAGCCCC
>JBQCJC010000649.1:0-2241 GCA_051953135.1 Thermoanaerobaculia bacterium
TCTGGACCGGCTCGACGAACATCTCGCGGCCCGAGATCGAAGCGGAGTACTACGGCGACGTCTCGATCCTCATCGACAACACCGCGCTCGCGGACATCTACACCGACGAATTCGAAGAGATGTACTCGGGCCTGTTCCACGATGAGAAAACCGACAACACGACACACGTGCTGGCGACGCTCGCCGATGGTTCGAAGATCGAGAGTTACTTCGCACCGACCGACGACGCACAAACACACGCGATCGTGCGCGCAATCGATCAGGCGCAGATCAAGATCAACATGCGCACGTTCTTCCTCACCAGTCAGACGATCGTCGATGCGTTGAAAGATGCGAAGGATCGCGGCGTCACGATTCGCGTCATTCTCGATGCGGAATCGGCGGCGAATGAATACTCGCTGCATCAATCGCTGCGCGACTACGGCGTGTCGGTGAAGGTGGAGAACTGGGGCGGCACGGAACACGTGAAAGCGTTCTCCGTCGACAACTACATCGTCGTGCTTGGGTCGCAAAACTTCACGGCGTCCGGCAACACATCGAGCGACGAGAACGTGCTCTACATTCAGAACCGTCCGATGGCCGCGGCGTTCGATTCGACATTCGACACCGCGTGGAATTCGATCTCCAATACGTGGCTTACCGCCGATCCTGATTCCGAATCGTCGGACTCGCCGGGATCGCTCTCCGATCTCATCGACAACGATCACGACGATCTCACCGACGAAGGCGCGCCGGAGTCAATCAACACGACCAGCACCGCGGACGGCGCCATCAACGTTTACTTCAATCGCCAGGCGATTCCCGCCGGCGCGTCGAGCGGCAGCAACATCGCGAATTACAACGTGAATCTCGAAGATCGATTGACCGCGCGCATCGCGACGGCCACGTCGACGATCGATGTCGCGACGTACGAGCTCGAGTTGCCGGACGTCGTCGATGAATTGATCGATCGCGCGGCCAATGGCGTGCGCGTTCGCGTCATCGCGGATTCGAAGGATCCGCTCAATGAGGACCTCAGCGAGGACTCGAGCTACAAACGCGCGCGCGTGTTCTACGAAAAGATCCTCCGCGGCGCCGACAATACCCTCGGCACTTCAGACGATGGCCACATCTTCGCGGACGGCGTGATCTTCGCGGTCGAAGACTCGACGTTCCGCACGAGTTACGGGTTGCCTTCGACGCCGACCGGCTGGTCCTCCGTGAGCGTGAAAATCGGGACGGAGACGAAGACCGGCTATCTGCTCGCTGATGGAGAGCTGAAGAACACGAACGGCGGGATGAACAATTACTACTCGTGGGGCGATCAGATGCACAACAAATTCGTGATCGTCGACGGAACGTGGGTGTGGACCGGAAGCTGGAACTTCACGGTCAATGACACGTTCGGTTCAGAAGCGAATCGCACCGCGAACATTCGCTCCGGACATACGAATCACGGCGTGGAAATTCGCTCTACGAGCCTTGCTGCCGCGTACACGGCGGAATTCGAAGAGATGTGGGGAAGCAATACCGCGACTCCGAGCAATACGGTTTCGAATTTCCATAGCCGTAAAGTCGATAACGGGACGCATTCGGTGTACGTCGGCGGAAAACTCGTCGAGGTTTATTTCTCGCCGTCCGAAGGAGCGCTCGCGCGCGTCAATGAGATCGTGGCGAACGATGCCGATTACTCGGCGCGCTTCTGCATTTACGCGTTTTCCGATCAGACGCTTACCGACACGCTGAAATATCTCTATGAAGGCTCGACGAGCGAACTGACCGGCACACTGACCGGCTTCAAGGTTCAGGGCGTGTTCGAGAGCGGCTATTGGAATCAATACTGGTCGTCGTCGCTGGATATGACCAGTGTCGAGTCAACGCCGGATGCGAATTACAGCGTTCGTTGGAACAACAAAGCGCCGGTCGGGTTCGACGGCGAGGACAAGCTGCTGCATCACAAATACATGATTGTCGACGAGGGAACGGCGAGCGATCCGTTCGTCGTTACGGGCTCGATGAACTGGAGCGCAAACGGCGAGGATACGAATGACGAGAACACGATCATCATTCACGACGCCGCAATTGCAAATCAGTTTTATCAGGAGTTCGCCGCGCGCTATTACATGGCGTACGGACTCGTCGATTTTATTGAATTACCTGAAAAACGTATCGGCCGCGGGCCCAAAGACCCCCCCACCCACTATATGAAAAGCCAGATGAAAAAAAACAAGCCCTCGGTATCACCAAAAAAAAAAAAACACC
>JBQCJC010000650.1:0-3436 GCA_051953135.1 Thermoanaerobaculia bacterium
AATGGTATCCAACTACCGACCGAATGATCGAGGTCGTCGCCCAACGAATTCCAACGGCCACAACGAAGTCCATCATGGATGTCGGGGCAGGCGACGGACGCGTACTGCTCAAGCTTGCGGAACGCTGTGAGCATCCGCCCAAGCTCTACGCCATCGAGAAGTCGCATGTGCTGATTCGGACACAGCCGGATAATGTCATCCCGGTTGGAACAGACCTATTCGAGCAAAACCTGGCGTGTTTGCCCGTTGACTACATCTTCTCGAATCCGCCCTACTCAGAGTATGAGCTGTGGGCCAGCCTCATCATCGAATTCGGCCACGCGCAGAAGGCCTTTCTCGTGATTCCTCGTCGATGGGCCGAATCCGAACTCATCGCATCAGCACTCAAGCGCCGCGGCGCAACGGCCGAAGTGATCCACAGCGATGACTTTCTAGACGCCGTCCGTCGTGCTCGCGCAGTCGTCAATATCGTCGAGATCTCGTACCCGAAGAAGGCACGCCGGTCGAATGACGTGCAAGACCCGTTTGATATCTGGTTCGACCAAAACTTCACAACATTCGAGGCTGATAAGAAGGATGAGCACAGAACAAATTACGAACGGGAACAGCAGGAATTAGCGCGTATCCGAGGTTTCAATACGATCAAAGAGATGGTCGACGGCTACAACGAAGAGCACGCGCGCGTGGAGGCAAACTACACAGCAATCTTTGGCCTTGATTACGCACTACTGAAGGAGCTTGGCATCAACAATGAGGCCGTACGCGAAGGCATCAAAGCGAAGATGGCCGGACTTAAAGCCAGGTATTGGCAGCTCCTCTTCGAGAGGCTGGACGCGATCACGCAACGCTTGAGCACCGCGACGCGCGCGAAGTTTCTGGAGCAGCTCACCGGCCGCTCAGTGCTTGCATTCACCAGCAGTAATGCCTATGCGGTCGTTCTGTGGGCGATCAAAAACGCGAACAGGTATTTCGGCGAACAGATTGTTCAAATCTTCCGCGATCTGTCGACGTTCGACGGTGTCACGAATTACAAGAGCAATCAGCGTACATGGGAAAAGAGCGGATGGAGGTACAGCGCGACGGATTACAGCCACTACGCTCTGGACTACCGCATCGTTGTTCAAAGGTACCGTGCGATCTACGCCGACTCGGATTTCGGGAAGTACGACTATCCCGGCAATCTCCACAAGAACTGCCATGAGCTAATCGACGATGTCATCGCGGTACTCTACAACCTCGGCTTCCGGACATCGGGCGAGCGCTCGCGTGACCGGCAGTGGTTTTCGAACGGCTGGCAGAACTGGTACGCGCTCGACAGCTCCGACGTTGTATTTCAGGCAAAAGCCTTCAAGAACGGGAATCTTCATTTCCGCTTTATGACCGACGCGATCAAAGCACTGAACGTCGAAGCCGGACGACTCCTCGGCTGGCTCCGCAGCGCCAAAGACGCGGAAACAGAACTCGGATACACCTCGGCTGAGGCAGATCGCTTCTTCGCCTGCACGAACCTGATTCTTCCCTCGCGCATCAAGCTCCTCGAAGGCGTAGCGCCTTCCGACGCTCATCACTCGACCACCACAAGCAAGGAGAGACGAGGGCTGACTGAAGTCAGCCCGAGAGGGCTTGAGGAAAGTGAGTCGAGATGAAATCAGCACAATCGCGCTTCAGCTACACGGTAGAGCGTGAAGTTCCAGACCACACGACGCGTGATAGCCGCATCCTGCGCAGCCATGAATGGCGCGACCTGAACGTCGCGCTGGAACTCTACAGGCGGGCGAAGGGGCGCTGTTTGCCGGGTAAGCTGCGCCTCATCAAGCACGACAACGCGCTAAATCGTCGCACGGTTTTGTGCTCGGCGATGGACGCGCTCTCCACTGCCGACGAGTAGCGCCAATCTCAGCCGATGGCGTTCTGTCATCGGCTCTTTCCCGAATCTGCCGACGTTCTCAATGACGCACATCTGAAAGGAGGAGTGCGACTCAGCGGGAGTCCCGGCGTCGGCGGATTCGGGAAGGACAAATCCTTCAAAGAAAGGATAGGACAATGCTCAACTATAACAAGGTAATCTTGACCGGCTTTGTAGCTGCTAAGCCGGTAACACGGGTCGCTGGCGCCTCCACCGTGACGCGTTTTTCGCTGGGCGTGACGGAGAAGTATTTCGGCAACGACGGCAGCGCACGTGAGCGCACGTATTGGGCTCGTATTGTGGCGTGGAACGCCCGCGGTACAAACGCCGAGAAATATCTCGATAAGGGCTCTCACGTGCTCGTCGAAGGACAGCTTCGTTACAACGATTGGGTGGACAAAGAGACCCAGCAAGAGCGCTCACAAACCGAGATTCACGCTGACAGCATCAAGTTTCTCGATCGCAAGCCCGGGTCTGACTCGTACGTCGAGTTGCCAGCCGTGGCCTAATCGCAAATACAGCGATTAACGAGGTAATAGATCTTCGCGATTTTACAAGCGGCATGGATGCAGAGTTGCGCCGTTGCGCAGCGGCTCGGCATCAAAACCGACACGCTCAAGAAGTGGCGCGCACAAGGTAAAGGCCCGAGTGGCTGGAAGCGCGTCAACCGGACTGTCGTCATGTACCCCATCGATGAAGTCCTTCGCTTTGAACAATCGTGGCGACAGTCCGGCGCTACCGTCCTCAACTCTCAGTGAAAGGAGAAGTTTTCATTGCCAATCGACATCGCAGCTTATAAGCCCACAGGCTTGGAAGGATGCAGGTGGGATCGGCGTACGCGCACGGCGCTTTTCGATGTGAACGTCGGCGGCCGCAAGGATCGCTACCGCGTGCGTCGTATCTTCGAGTTCGAATCCGTCCAGAAGGCGAAGGAAGCATTCCCCGCATTCAAAGCCAAAGCCAAGGCAGGCCATTTCCATTCTTCGAGGACCGCGGAGTCGCCACCACACGTCCCGAGCGCAAATACAGCGACAGAAATCGCTTCCAGCGGGCCGACACTACTCCGCGAGTATGTGCCATTGCATTGGGATAGCCTCCACGTCCGCTGTTCGAAATCAACTCAGCGAACGAATCAGAAGACTTGGAAGAATTATGTGCAACCCTTCTTCGGAGCGATTCCTATCGACGCAGTCACCGAAGCGACCTGCGAGGATTTCGTTGCACACATGAATCGCAAGGAGATGAGTCCCTACACGACGAATCTGGCACTGCGTTTTGTTCGCAAGGTCTTACGACATGGCAGGCGACGCAAGGTCGTCACCGATATCCCTGAGCAGTACCACTTCGCGAAAGAACAGTTGCTCGAATTGGAGATGAACGACGCTGAGCAGGACCGCTTCTTCGCCGCGTTCCACGACGAACCCGGGTTTCGGGAGTACCTGCGCAAGAAGCAGCGTAAAGGCAAAGTGGTTAAGTCGCCACGATTCGGTTTGAAGGAACGAGTATTCGGTGGCGGCCTGAACCCCGATT
>JBQCJC010000651.1:0-5703 GCA_051953135.1 Thermoanaerobaculia bacterium
TGCGACATCTGCTCGAGCTTCACGGCGGCGCGATCAGCGCGGAGAGCCGCGGCATCGGCTACGGCGCGACGTTTCGCGCGAGTCTGCCGGCGCTGCGCGAGCGCACGCCGATCGCCGCGCCGCAGACGGGCGCGACGCCGCGCGACAAGCTGCGCGATCTGCGTGTGCTGATCGTTGATGACGATGCCGAGGTGCGCAAATACGCGGCGAGCGTGTTGACGCGGAGCGGCGCGGAAGTGCGATGCGAGTCGAGTGCGCGTGCGGCGCTGGACGCGCTCGAAACGTTTGCCGCCGATCTCGTGCTCACCGACCTCGGGATGCCCGACGCGGACGGCTTCGATCTGCTGCACTGGATTCGCAACGCGGGACACGATCGCATTCGCAACGTGCCGGTTGTTGCGCTCACCGCGTTTGCGATGCCCGAGGATCGGCAGCGCATCGAAGAAGGTGGCTTTCAGGGATTCATCGCGAAGCCGGTCGAACCCGAGATGTTGCGCGCGAAAGTCATCGAAGCGCTCGAAGGCCGATGACAAATCGGTGAATTGGTTGACGCATCAATGATCGGTCCCTACAGTGTCGCGCAGTGTCCATTCGGCAGGAAATCAAGCAAACGCGGCCATTCGCCTCGCTGACGCAGGAAGCGACTGTCGCGATGCTGCGCACCGTCGATCTCGTGCGCCGTTCGCTCAACGCGATCTGCGACATGCACGACATCACGCTGCAGCAATACAACGTGCTGCGCATTCTTCGCGGCGCGGGCGCGGAAGGATTGCCGACGCTCGAAGTCGCGGAGCGAATGCTCGAGGAAACGCCCGGCATCACGCGACTCATCGATCGTCTCGAAGCGAAGCAGTTCGTACGCCGCGTGCGCTGCGCGAAAGATCGCCGTCAGGTGTTCTGCCACATCACCGATGACGGACTGGCGGTGCTGACGAAGCTCGATACGCCGATTCGCGAAGCGGAGGACACGTCGCTCGCGACGCTCACCGAGTCCGAGTTGCGGACGCTCATCTCGCTGCTCGACAAAGCAAGAACCGGATTACACGCCACGCTCATGGCCTGGCGTGCGGAAGACCAGGAGGCTAGAGGATGAAAGTTGTTCGTGCCCTTTTGATTGCCGCGCTTGCGGCGACCCCGCTGTTTGCGCAAACCCCGGCTCCGACGCCGGCTGCCCCGGCCACGGAAGCGTGGAGCATCGACAAAGCGCATTCGATGACGCAGTTCAAAGTGCGCCACATGATGGCCAACGTCGTTGGCCAGTTCCGCGACTTCGACGCAAACATCAACGTCGCTCGCGCGAATCTCGCGAACTCGAACGTGGAGTTCACGATTCAGTCGACGAGCATCGACACCGGCAACACGAATCGTGACGATCATCTGCGCAGCGCCGATTTCTTCGAGGTGGCGAAGTTCCCGACGATCACGTTCAAGTCGACGTCGATCAAGTCGACGGGCAAAGACTCGTTCGATGTGACCGGCGATTTCACGATGCACGGTGTCACGAAGCGCATCACGCTGCCGGTCTCGTTCCTCGGCTTCGGCAAGGATGCGCGCGGCAACGAGAAGGCCGGTCTCGAGATCGAGACGTCGATCAATCGCAAGGACTACGGCATCGTCTGGAATCGCACCATCGACGAAGGCGGCGTGCTCCTCGGCGACGACGTCAAGGTGATGATCAATCTCGAACTGAACAAGAAGAAGATTTAGGTTTCGAATCGGGGGATCCCTCGACTGCGCGCTACGCGCTCCGCTCGGAATGACACGTTCGGATGTGTCATCCCGACCGAGCGAAGCGAGTGGAGGGACCCCCTCCTTCCTTTCAGTGCACCGCGAACTCCGGACTCTTCTCCAGACACTCCTGCACCGCGCGTACGATCTCGTTGGCGTTGACCGGTTTGATCACCAGGTCGCAAATGCCTGAGACGTGAAGCGCCTCGCGAATCGCGTTCGGGTCATCGCCGGTGATGACGATGACGCGCGGCATCAGATCCGAATGTTCGCGATGAATCCACTTCACAACATCGAGGCCGTAACGCGGCTCGCGATGCACGTCGATCACGAGCGCGGCGTAGCGCGTGAGATCGAGTGAGTAGATATCGTTCGCTTCATGAATGACGTCGACCGCAAAATGATTTTGTTCGAGCACCACACGCACCGCGGTCGCAACGGTCGCGTTTGGCTCGCTCAGTAAAACTCGATACATCGTGAAAAGTGCATGTCAGAACGCATGCCATTCGGGTATCGTGCGCCGAACTCGATGAAACGACTGCTGCTGTTGCATCCGGACCGAGAGGTGAACGCTGCGGTCGAACGAACCCTCTCACGCATCGGCGTCACGACGGAGGTCGTCGCGAACGCGGATGACGTGCTGCTGCAGTTGAGCGGCGAGAATCATCATTCGGTAGTGGTCGTGGATCACGCGCTCGCAGGTGCGCGTCTGGACGAGATCATCGCGTTGCTCTCTTCGCCTCGCGATCCGAAACCGATCGTGATCGTGACGTCGACCGACGATGCGGATCTCGATCCGAATGTCGTGAGCCTGATCGTGCCGTCGAGTTACGACACGTCGACGCTGGTGGGAGTGATTCTCGCGTGCGCAACGGATTCGCCGGAAGCCGGATCGACGAGCGCGTTGCCCGCCGATCCGATGGATTCCGCGAAACCGTGTTGATTGCGCGTCACTTGATGACGGTCAACGCTTTTTCTGTCGCGTGCAGCAGTGCGCTCGCGCCGACCGGAGCGCCGGTCGCGTTCTTCATCCACTGATCCGGCGGCAGCGAACCGTACTTCGCCATGCGCTCGAACTCTGCGCCGAGGTTGCCGTTCTTCTCGATCTGTTCCTCGATCTGGAACGCGATGAGATGTCCGATCGGGTAGTTCGGCAGGTAGAGAAAGTTGTTGACCATGTGCGCGTAGACGCCGAGCAGCACGACATCCTTTTTGTTGAAGACCGGCGCGTAGTACTTGTTCCAGACGTCCTTCGCGATCTGCACCGTTGCGGTCTTCAGTTGTTCCGGCGTTGCGTCGGGATGGTCATACATCCAGTGCCACATCTGCATCTCGACGAGCGCGACGCCGGCGATCTCGTACGTGCCCCAGAAATCGTTCAGCGTCTGCATCGCGCGTGATTCGGCGCTCGGCTTCGCGAGTCCGAGCAGTTCGAGGTCTTTCGCCTGGAACACGAATGCGAGTGCTTCGGTGAACGCGGTGTTCGGTACGCCCTGCAGCGTGTAGTAATCGATGTGCTTCAGCGAGAAGACCTGCTCGACGTTGTGGCCCATCTCATGGACGGCGATGTTGAAGCCTTTGTAGTCCATGCCGTCTTTGCCAACGCGCGTGCGCAGGTGCGGGTTGTCGCCACGACGTCCGGAGCCGAGGGCGTGTCCGGAGCCACGCGCGGGATCGACTTCGATGTTCGCGGCGAGATACTCCGCGCGCTCTTTCGTGAAGCCGAGGCCGACGAGGAGATTGGCCATGTCGGCTTTGTATGCGGCCGCGGTCGGATAGCGTTTGCGCGTGATCGCATCGAGTTGATCTTCCGTGTACGCGCCGCGCGAGCGGAAACCGTTGTACCAGATGTCGAACGGTTCGAGCTTGCGGCCGAGTCGCTTCTCGATAATCTTCGCAACGCGCGGCACGAGCGGCGAGGAAACGACTTCCTCGAGCATCGATTGCACCCGCGACTCGAGCATCTGTCGTCCTTCTTCGAACGAGCGCTGAATGTGCGTGGGTGCGGTCGGTGAGTACGGATCGACGAGCTTCGAGGCGCGGAACGTCGAGAGAATCTTCGCGTAGCGCGTATCGGGCTCGCGTGTGTTCGTGAGCTTCGCGGGTGCAGGACGGCCTTCGCCATCGGAGTCATTCACCGCCGCGGGCTTCACGTCATTCGTGTACGGATTCCAGTCGACGTGCGGGTTGTCGACGACGGCGTCGGGAATCGTCTGATCGACGATCCGCTCCATGACGCGCTGCACCATGCGTTGCTTCGGCAACCCAACTTTCGGATCGAGGCTGTAGTTCGCTTTGATCTCGTCGCGCAGGTTCCAGTGCTCGAGCAGTCGCATCTTAGCGGGGAAGAGGCGATTGTTTTTGTCGTCGACGAGGTGGTGCATCCAGATGTTGTACGTGGCGACGTACTGCGATGCGTCCGCCGCGGCTTTGCCGACTTCGAGATTCACACTCGACGGAATGCGTTTCGAGAAGTTGAGCGCGAGTGCGGTCTCGGCCCACTGGCGCCGCGACCATTTCTCGCCTTCGGTCAATCGTTCTTCGAGTGTGGTGATCGGGAAGTTCAGCAGGACGATGAACGCGATCTTGTTGTCGAAGAAGTCGTCGGTGATGTGCGCGGACGGCGTGTATCCGGCAAGGACTTCGTCGAAGGGATAGACGGTGCCGAGGTCGAGATCGGATTGCCATTGGAGATCGCGGGAGATCTCGGTCATGTGCCCATAGATCGACTCGAGGATGAACTGCATGCGATCGAAAAGCGCGTCGAGCGTTTCCTGATCGCCGGCGAAGTGCGTGCGCACGAGATCCTCGAACGCCGCGGCATCGCCATCTTCCGCACGCCAGAACGCGGCGACCTGTTTCATCCCGCGCTGCAATCGCGCGCGCTGGCCTTCTCCGTATTTGGCGACGAGCTCTGTTTCGAGCTTCTGCATCGATTCATTCATGGTCGTTTGCTGTGCGAGGGCGGGCATCGTGAGCACCAGCGCAACCGCCGCTGCGAGAAGTGTTTTCACCGGGCACCCCTTTCGAAACGGTAGTCGGTAGTTGGTAGTCGGTAGTCGGGAGAAACGAGGAAGGGGCACCTCGTGTTGATCGCGGGGCATTGTACTGGCGGTGCGCAAAGCAGTCCGGTTCGCCGTCGCGACGACCATACCGACCTGCAGCCGTACGTGCCCGTAGCGGAGCAATCAACGCGGGCGGCCGTGCCGCCCGCCCTACCCGGTGGGGTGGTTTGCCACCCACCCGATCCCGTTCGCCCCAACCACCCGGCGACGCGTGGTACCAAACCGTGTGACGACCGACACTTCATCTCGTAACACACGGCACGCAACGAAGAAGGAGCACGAACGAAATGGCCAGCTACCGAATGGATCTCACGCAGAACTGCACCACCTGCTCGAATCGTCACGGATTCTGTGAAATGCCCTCGCAGTCCGTTCAGCAGATGGATCGCATCAAATTCACGGCCATGTATCCGAAGGGTGCGTTGCTGTTCGTCGAAGGCGAGCGGCCGCGCGGTGTGTTCGTGCTCTGCTCGGGCAAGGTGAAGCTGACGACATCGTCGAGCGAAGGCCGCACGCTGATCGTTCGCCTCGCGGAGCCCGGCGAGGTTCTCGGATCGAGCGCGGTGCTGTTGCAGCGCTCGTACGAGATCTCCGCGGAAACGATCGAGCCGTGTCAGGTGAACTTCATTCGCACGGAAGAGTTCATGGCGTGGATTCAGAACGATCGCGACGCGATGATGAGCGTGGCGCGTCAGCTCAGCGGCGATTACTACGCGGCGCAACGCGAGATTCGTTCGTTCGGCCTCGCGCAGACGACGTCGGAGAAGCTCGCGCGACTGATGCTCGACTGGTGCGATGAGAGCGGCGAGCGCAGTGACAAGGGGATTCGCCTGAAGGTGCTGCTGACGCACGAAGAGATCGCGCAGATGATCGGCACGACGCGTGAGACGGTGACGCGATTGCTCACCAG